>REEN01000033.1 GCA_007695015.1 Marinilabiliales bacterium | reverse complement strand
TCTGGCGGTAAGGGAAGAGACGGAGCTGGCGGCCAGGCTGGCAGTAAGGGAGGAGACGGAGCAGACGGCAAGGCTGGCGGTAACGGAGAAGGTGGAGCTGACGGACAGGCTGGCAGCCAGGGCAGCGAAAAGAATGGAAATAAAGGTGGCGGCAACGATGTGCCAGGAACCGCGGCAAAGGAAAGGACTGCGGCAATGGAAGGGACGGGGGAGATGGCAGGACCGGCAGCCAGGAAATCAAAAAAACCTGCGAAAAGTAAGGAAAATGCAAAAAACCCCCTGGCGGGCATCACGGTGATAGGGCCCGACAGCGTGGGGGCGCTGCTGGAGGGGAGCAAGGCGTTTGCCAAGCAGTTCATGAAGAAATACGGTATCCCCACGGCAAGGTACCTGCCTGTTACGAAGGCTACAATTAGCGAGGGACTGGGTTTCATGGAGACGCTGAAGCCTCCCTATGTGCTGAAGGCTGACGGACTGGCGGCGGGTAAGGGGGTGCTGATAATCGACGACCGCCGGGAGGCTGAAAGGGAGCTGAAGGAGATGCTGGAGGGCAAGTTCGGCGATGCTAGCGCCAAAGTGGTGATCGAAGAGTTCCTCAGCGGCATCGAACTGTCGGTCTTCGTGCTGACCGACGGGAAGAACTACCTGATGCTGCCCGAGGCAAAGGACTACAAACGTATTGGTGAGAACGACACGGGTCCCAATACCGGGGGTATGGGCTCGGTATCGCCGGTGCCTTTTGCAGGCGGCGGTTTCATGAAGAAGGTGGAGGAGCGGATCATCAAACCGACTATCGGGGGACTTCAGAAGGAGGGTATTGACTACAGGGGTTTCATATTCTTCGGACTTATCAATGTTGAGGGCAATCCTTTTGTGATAGAGTACAACGTGAGGCTGGGAGACCCCGAGACGGAAGCGATAATTCCGCGAATCAAGAATGACCTGCTTGAACTGCTTGTTGCCACCGGCAAACAGGAGCTGGAACAGCACAGGATAGATATTGACCCGCGGGTGGTGGCCTCGGTAATGCTGGTTTCAGGGGGTTACCCGGGCAACTATGAAAAAGGGCTGAAAATAAGGGGCTTGAAAATGGTTGCTGCAGAAAAGGGAAAGTCCGCGCAACCGGGGAGTGAAGATACAATAGTCTTCCATGCCGGCACCAGAAAAGATAACGGCAAAGTGGTTACCAACGGCGGCAGGGTGCTGGCGGTAAGCGCGCTGGCGTCCACCATGGAAAAGGCGCTTAAAAAGGCCTACAAAACGGCTGCCGGAATATCGTTCGACAAGGTATACTACAGGAGGGACCTGGGGAAAGACCTGGAGAGTGGCGTGGAGAAAGACCCGGGGTTGGGCCTTGGGAAAGGCCCCGGGAAGAACCCTGGCAAGGGCCCTAAAGGTTAACAAGACCCCCAAAAATACCAGCCTGATGCTGCTCAGACTTCTCAAATACAACACCACCATTGGCTACCTGCTGATCCCCCTGCTGGCGGTGGCTGCATGGCTGCCTTCAATGATGTCGCCCGGATACGACCGGATGGTGTTCGACAATGCTCCCATGCCGCTGTACGGACTGCTGGCGGACTACCTGCCTCACAGTAGCCTGGCCTCGAAGATCGTTGCGCTGGTGCTCCTGACGGCTTCCGGCTTCTACCTTATAAGAATTAACAACAAATACATGCTTCTGCAGGAGCGAACTCTGCTGCCGGCTTTCCTGTTCGTGACCATAATATGCAGCATGGCCCCCCTGCACAGGCTTCATCCGGCCCTCATATCGATGATCTTTTTTGTACCGGCCATCGAAAAGCTTCTGGACTCATACAAGGCCGAGCGATTGAGCTACAACTACTTCGAGGCATCGTTCCTGATCGGCCTGGGCAGCCTGTTCTATTTCAACCTTATATGGTACATAATAATAGTATGGGTGGCGCTGCTGATCCTCAGGCCCGTGATATGGCGGGAGTGGGTTTTCAGCGTCATTGGGGCCGCAACGCCCTGGTTCTTCCTGGTGGCGGGCGACCTGCTGCTGAACGAGAGCGCGGAGTACACATGGGCCCTGGTAACAGCTAACTTCAACATGCGCGATGTGTATGACTTTGCGCACCTGCCTGAAATGATCTATTTCGGGTTCCTTCTGCTGGTGGTGCTTTTTGCCAGCAGGAAAATGGCAAGGTCGATGGGTGTGATGAAGGTGATAATACGGAAGATTTTCCTGATCTTCTTCTGGGTCTACGCTGTTGGTGCCGCTGCATACTTTCTGGTTGAAACGGCCAACATCGAGATGGTGGTGCCGGCAACACTGCCGGTGGCATTCCTGCTGAGCCATTACCTGCTCTCCTTCAGAAAAACATTCTGGCCAAACCTTATCCTGTGGTTCACCGTTGCCGGCATGGTGGTGCTGGTGTGGGGGCCGTGGTAAAGGGGGCTTGTCTGAATGCTGGTGCTGGTGTGGGGCCCCCGTTAACCCCGGCGGGATGTCACTGCCTGGCATCGGGATCAGACGGGTATGGCAGGGCGTTCACTTCCCCGAAAGGGATATCATAATCGTTTTACGTATGACAGGATGCCCACTGCCGTACCTTGCTGGCCGCCGGTGAAGGAGATGAAGATGTGGTAGATGCCGGTGCTTTGGATCTGTATGTCGAAGTAGGGGTATATCTCGCCGCTTGACTTGACATGGTTGCTGCCGATAAGGCCCCTGTTGTCGTATATCTCTATTATTCCCCTTCCGGGGGAAAACTCCGAATTGCAGATGGACAGGCGGTACTGGGTGTTCCTGTTGAGTACCATGGAGTATTTTGCCACGGGTGCGGGATGCCCGGGTTCGGCGGCTTCGAGTTCAACCTGGAAATCCCTTAAATAGGTGGCATCGCCGAGCTGTGCTGCGCAGATATCGACAAGCTGGCTGAGGGTCTGCGAGCAGAGGGGGCCAGCCACGGCAACAAATATCAATATCGCTATAAATCGTTTCATGCTTACAAGTCGGGTTTATAAATCCATTTACGGGCGAATTATTTTGTCGCGAATGTTTTCAATCCTGGTCGTTATCTGGTCAACATGTTCCTGTGCGATATTCACATAGCTCCTCTGGTTCTGGACCACCATGAGCATGCCGTCACGCTCAACGGCCTGCGGGTCATCAACCTCGTACACTATCTCCACCTTGTCAAACACTTTCTTTATCTCTTCGAGCATACTGATGAGCGATGAGAATTCACGGTGAGACCTCCGGTGTGTCCTGAGAATTATTATCAGCTCGTTGAGGATTATCTTCTGTTCTCCTATCCGATCGTGGATCTCTTCATCGGGGAGCACGGCCGCGGCGCGGGTCAGCAGGTGAAGCCCCTCGATCCAGACCCCGGCTACCAGGGCGGTGCCGAGATGAATGCGGCCGGTCTCCCTCATATGGTCGCCGGTGCGGTTGTAGCTCTGCATGAAGCTGAAGGAGAGCATGGCGGGATCGGGCTGACCGCTTGCCAGTTGCTGAATATTGTCAAAGTCGAACAGCTCTTCTGCCCCTATGCCCGCGGCTGCCCTGCTCATTACCGGTATATATCCGGGCATGTCGCCGGTTTCGCCGTACATGGCCATGTAACCCATGCCGGGCCCGAGGATGCCCAACATGATGGCATTCCCGATTTCGGTGCCGGGCTGCGGTACCTCGCTGGCGGGCAGCAGAAACCCGGATGAAAAGGGCACCCCAAGGTCACTTACCAGCGCGGGTATCTCGACGATGGAGGCAAAGCTGTATATGATCTCGCCAAGGATCTCATCAGACAGGACGAGGCTCTCGTCGGCTACCGTGATGCCGTTCACAGGCTCTGCGGCTGCATCCTTTTCCCGGTCCGTGTCAGGCTGCCTGTCATGCCGGCATGATGCGGCAAGAAAAGCGAGGAGCAGAATAAAGGAGGCCTTTTTAAGCATAGGATAATTGTTTACCGGCAAAACAAAAATAGGAATAAATTTGGATTATCCTGTAATTGTGATGTGAAAGTGATGGTTTGGGGATCAGGAGCGTTTTCTCCTGCCCGAAAAATTTCCGGCAAGCCAGCGCGGCAGCATTACTGCACCGATAAAGAGGTAGGGATAATAGCTGACAAGCCGCCAGATAAGCGCCATCACCACAGCGAAGCCTACCGGGATAAAATCACCCAGGTAACGCGAGAAGACAAACTCGGCAAATCCGCTTCCGCCGGGTGTGGGGCTCACCAGCATCATGATCCACATCACGAGCTGGCGGGCGAAGATCAGTATGTGATCCATGAAGCCATAAACTCTCACATTGATAAAGAAGGCCAGGAGGAGGAAATTAACCACCCAGTACCTTGCCGTCCACGAGAAAAAGGTTGCTGCAAAAGCCCTGAGCCAGAAACCGGCGGATTTCCTCCTGAAGGTTCTTGAGGTATTGATCAGGTCGGTGCCGGTTTCATGCATCTTGTAGCGCCACTTCCTGATCAACGGCAGGCGGAAGATCCACAGCAGCGTCCATTTGAGGCCGCGCGGATTTACAAAAAGTCCGTAAGCGACAACCAGCACAAAAATAAACTTAACAGCATAGCCTATAGTTGCGAAATAGAAAAACTCGTTTGTAAATGATACTACCTCTCCCCCCGGCTCAACACCAATGGCAAAGAGTGTGCTGCCTGTAACGAGCAGGATCAGTATGGGGAACATCAGTATAAAGTAGAGCTCATCAAGGAAGGATGTGGCCATTACCACGGCCGTGCTGCGCCCGAAACTCAGTCCCTCCCGGTGAACAAAGAATACCGCAACACCCGTCCCGCCGATGGCGCTCGGGGTTATTGCCGAAGAGAACTCCCAGAGCATGATCACATTGAAGCACTGCCTCCATGAGAAATCGCCCTCGCTCAGGATCTTCAGCCTGATGATATAACCTAAATCCCTTATTATCATCATCAGGAAGGCCACGACTATCCAGAAAACAGAATACCAGGTGAAGGTGATAATGGAGAACAGGTCAACGTCAACTTCCCGCTGCAACAGGAACACCACGACCCCGATCCCGATGATGATCGGGTAGATGATCTTGCGCACATGCTTTTTGGTTATTACCTCCCCGTTTTCTTTACTGTTTTGCGGCATTCTCTTCCTGCTGGTTTTTTCAAGATCACAAAAGTATTAAAACTCCTCGTTTTTTTTCGGGTTTTTTACCTGAAATTAAGTTAATGCTTTATATTAACAAGATACCAGCGCATGTTTAAAGTTGCAAAATTGTTATCTTAGCGTTTATGCCGATGGGCAATCCCGGGCAATTCATAAATAACCCTGCAGAGGTTTGCATTATTGCCCCGGTTTCAGGGAAGGCTGGAAGTTACACCGGCAGAGATATTGAAAATAATAAACAGCGAAGTATGGAACTTAAAAAAGTAATTGAGGGCAGATCAAGCATCAGGGTTTACAAGCAGGAGTCCGTGCCGCTTAATGACCTCAGGGAGATGGTAAGACTTGGCAGCCTGGCGCCCAGTGTGGCAAATTTTCAGCCCTGGAAATTCATAATTGTCACCAACAGGGAGCTGATGACGGATATGGCAACGCAGGTGGCCCGGAAGCTTGAGGAGATACCGGCGAACGAATCAAAGGCGGCAAAAAATGTCAGGTCGCAGGTTGAATGGTTCGCAACCTTTTTCCAGGATGCCCCGGCACTTATTGCCGTGGCCATGGAACCCTATGAATCGGTGCTGGAGAAAGGGGTTGTCATGGACCATGATGAGATAAACAGGCAGCGAAACTATCCCGACTTCCAGAGCGCCGGTGCCTGCATCCAGAATATCCTGCTGGCGGCCGTCGATATGAATTACGGGGCGTGCTGGCTCAGCGCGCCGATGATGGCCGGGGAAACCCTCAGCAAGATGCTCGGACTGGAGGAGAAATACCTGCTTGTGGCGTTTGTGGCAGTAGGCAGGCCCGATAAGGTCCCCGCCCGGAAACAGTCACGCGATATTGACGAGATGCTGAAAGTAATTGAGTAGGGGCCTGGGGGTTGCCGGGCAGCAAGGAGCAGGGGGAGCGGCAATCGTTGAGAGGGTTGTTTTGGGCCGGGGCCCGGGTGCCTGGGGGTGGATGCCCGGGGATGGGTGTCCGGGGTTTGAAGTCCGGGGCGATCAGTGAGGCAGAACGTGGTAGAAGATGGCGAAAAAGTGGCTGATGCTTCCTGCCAGCACAAACAGGTGCCATATAACGTGGTTGAACCTTTTTTGCCTGCGTATATAGAACCATACACCGGCGCTGTAAAAGACGCCGCCTGCAAGGAGCCAGTAAAGTCCGCCCGCCGGAACATTCCTGATCAGGGGGCCGATGGCGATAACGATGATCCAGCTCATGGCAACGTATATTATTGCAGATACAACTCGTAGCCTGTCGCTGTAGAAAAATAGCTTAAATATAACCCCGCCCAGAGCCAGCCCCCAGATCACCCCGAAGATCGTCCATCCCCACGGCCCCCTCATCGAGACCAGCGTAAAGGGGGTATAGGTGCCTGCAATCAGCACGTATATCGATGCGTGATCGAAAAGATTCAGAAAGTGCTTCGTCTTCTTGTCCCTGAAAGCATGATAGAGGGTTGATGCCGTGTACATCATTATAAGGCTGAACCCGTATACGGAAAAGCTCACTATTTTCCATGCATCAGGCTCCCTGATGCTTGCAAACACTACCAGCAGTACCAGTCCCGCAATACTCAGCAGAACCCCGATGCCGTGTGTCACACTGTTCAATATCTCATGCAGGTACAAAACCCATTTTCTTCTTTCCATAATCAGGCCGGGATACCCCGGAGTTATTGTGTATTGGCTTTTAATAAGACTGCCCCAATCCAGATGATTGGGGCAGTCTTGCTATCCGGTCTGTGGAGATTAGGGGAGTCGAACCCCTGACCTTTTGGCTGCCAGCCAAACGCTCTAGCCAACTGAGCTAAATCCCCGTTTTTTCGCCGTGCTAAATTAATACTTTTTTGTGTTATTCAAAAGCAGCGCTGAAAAAACTCTTAATGTAAAGTAAGTCAGCAAATTGATATCTGCCCGTGAGCGGCAGATGATGGAGTTCCAATTAACCGTGTACATCAGCTATGAGCAAAATCCATAATTTATTATAAAAATAACTAGTTTTTTAGTTGTTTAACTTATGTTTTATTACTAAGTTTGTAGTTGAAGGTGTTCATTGAAGCGGTTGGAGGTGCCCCGGCACCTATTGGTAACAGCCCGGGTTAAGTTGAAGGCGAGCCGGTTAAGGTTGAAATTGTGTGCGCACCGAATAAGGTTATGCTGGCAATTGTTGTAGGTGCCCCGGCACCGTACGGAAGAATTCCAGATGATTCAAAACATAAAAAAAACAGCGCCATGGAAACCAAAAAGTCAAAAAAAGCGGACCTGGAAAGCAGAAAAGCACTCTTTTTCCAGGCAGGCCTCGCTGCAGTACTGGCACTGCTGTTGATAGCATTTGAATGGACAACACGGGAAGTAACCACGGGATCTCTTGGCGAACTTGCCGATGTCATCATGGAGGAGGAGATCATCCCAATAACACGGCCGGAGGAGATACAGCCCCCGCCACCACCACCGCCGCCACAGGTGACCGAGGTCCTCAATATTGTCGAAGATGATGTTGATATTGACGATGAGCTCATAATTGATGATGTCGAGGGACGGGCAGACACACGAATCGATTTTTCAAATATCATTATCCAGGCAGAAGATGAGGAAGATGATCAGGATGTTTTCATAATTGTAGAAGACATGCCTGATTTCCGGGGTGGCGGACAGGAGGATTTCCGCCGTTGGATTTTCAGCAACCTGAAGTACCCGACGATCGCAGCAGAAAACGGCATCCAGGGAACTGTAACGGTAAGGTTTATTGTCAATGCCGATGGCTCTGTTTCTGATGTAACTGTAATGAGAGGGGTAGACCGGTCTCTCGATAATGAGGCTGTAAGGGTGATAAGCAGCTCCCCGGCCTGGACCCCTGGAAGGCAGAGAGGAAAGCCCGTAAGGGTTGCATTTCATTTTCCGGTAAGATTCCAGCTCGAATAGCGTATACAGAACTGCCTTTTTATTTCAGATTCCTGCCATAATATATAATAATACCACCCGTTTTTCTGTTTTTTTATTAGCTTTGCTTTGTTAATTAGCCGGTTAAATCCGGCCGTTGCAGAGAATAAACGGCAACGCAACAGAGAAAAGTTATAAATAGGTTTGAAAATAAATAGTTATTGGTTATTTTTAAGCCCTCAAAAAAATAAGAAAATGGAACTCAAGAAATCCGACAAAGCCAATCTTGAAAAGAAGAAGGGGCTGTTCCTGCAGATAGGACTGGTAACAGTTCTGGCTCTGCTGCTGATTGCATTTGAATGGACAACCCGGGAGGTAACCACAGGATCTCTTGGCGAACTTTCCGATGTCATCATGGAGGAGGAGATCATCCCCATAACACGACCCGAGGAGATACAGCCGCCACCGCCGCCACCGCCGCCACAGGTGACCGAGGTCCTAAATATTGTTGAGGATGATGTTGATATCGATGATGAATTGTTCATTGACGATGTTGAGGCCAGGGCCGATACCCGGATAGACTTCACCGGGATGGTGTTTGACGAAGAGGACGAAGCCGAAGAGCAGGAGATATTCTTCATAGTTGAAGATATGCCCGATTTCCAGGGTGGAGGCCAGGATGGATTCCGCAAATACATTGCCGAAAACCTCCGTTATCCACAGATCGCTGCGGAGAACGGTATTCAGGGAAGGGTGTTCGTGCAATTTGTGGTTAACGCCGACGGCAATGTATCGGATGCAACAGTCGTGAGGGGCGTGGACCCGTCGCTTGACAGGGAAGCAGTAAGGGTGGTAATGTCATCACCGCGCTGGACCCCTGGAAGGCAGCGAGGAGAACCCGTACGAGTAGCATTTACTTTCCCGATCAACTTTGTTCTGCAATAAGCCGGGAAATATTATAAAAGATAACAAAAGACCCTGATGTGACATCAGGGTCTTTTTGGCTTTAACAGCCGGGCAATCCGGCAGGTAAACCGACACAGATTATAACAGATATTCTTAATGATAGAAAACGTTACAACCGAAGTTAAAGAACAAAAAGCTGTACTGATAGGTGTTATAAACCAGCACCAGACCAATGCAGAGGTTGAGGAATACCTCAACGAACTTGCATTCCTTGCAGAGACTGCGGGCGCTGTGCCTGTTGAAAGGTTTTTTCAGCGTGTTGAGACACCAAACCCGGGCACCTACATCGGATCGGGCAAGCTCTCCGAGATCCAGAATTTTGTAAAGCAGCACAAGGTCGATATGGCAATATTCGATGATGAGCTGTCAGCGTCCCAGTTCAGAAACATTGAAAAGATACTGGGATGCCGGGTAATTGACCGGACCAATCTCATACTGGATATTTTTGCCAGGCGCGCCAAAACAGCGCATGCACGAACCCAGGTGGAACTGGCACAATACCAGTATCTTTTGCCCAGACTAGCTGGGCTGTGGACGCACCTTGAGAGACAGAGAGGTGGTATCGGACTGCGCGGGCCTGGTGAAACAGAGATTGAGACTGACCGCAGGATAGTAAGGGATAAAATTGCAAAACTCCAGGAGAGGCTTGAGAAGATAGACAAACAGAAAGCAACACAAAGGAAGAACAGGGGAAAACTGGTGAGAGTTTCGCTCGTGGGCTATACCAACGTGGGAAAGTCAACCATCATGAACCTCCTGAGCAAATCTGACGTTTTTGCCGAGGACAAACTGTTTGCCACACTCGACACAACCGTAAGGAAAGTGGTGATCGGGAACCTCCCCTTCCTTCTTTCAGATACAGTTGGCTTTATCAGGAAACTGCCACACCAGCTCGTCGAGTCCTTCAAGTCGACGCTCGATGAGGTGAGGGAATCTGATATACTGCTGCATGTGGTTGACATATCACACCCCGGATTTGAGGAGCAGATCAATATCGTGAACCAGACCCTTCACGAGATGAACGTGAATGATAAACCGGTTTACCTTGTCTTTAATAAAATTGACCGCTACAACCACATCGCCAGGGATGAGGATGACCTGACGCCGCCAGCCAGGGAAAACATCAGCCTTGATGAGCTGAAGCTTACATGGATGGCCAGGAACAATGATCCCTGCATTTTTATCTCCGCAAAGGACAAGGTTAACATTGACGGCTTCAGGGAATTGATTTACGGTAAGGTTAGGGAGCTGCACGAGAAAAGGTACCCCTACAACGATTTTCTTTACCCCGGTTAACCGCCACGCTATTTAAAGAAGACCCTTCCTCAGCATATACTCAGCTATCTGGATAGTATTAGTGGCCGCACCTTTTCTCAGGTTATCGGCAACTATCCACATGTTGAGGGACCTCTCGGCCGACTCGTCCCTCCTGATCCTGCCAACAAAGACCTCATCCCTGTCACTGCTCATTAATGGCATCGGGTATTTGCCTGCTGACGGGTCGTCTATCACCACAACACCGGGCTCACTGTCAAGCAGTGCCCTCACCCGGTCAGTGTCGAAATCCTTTTTGAACTGAACGGTAACCGACTCGGAGTGGCCGCCGACAACCGGAACCCTTACCGCTGTTGCAGTCACGGCAATGCTTTCGTCTCCGAATATTTTCCTGGTTTCATTGACCAGCTTCATCTCTTCTTTCGTGTAACCGTTAGGCAGGAACACATCGCATTGTGGTATGCAGTTCCGGTCGATCGGGTGACTGTAGGCCATATCACCTTCAATACCTTTCCTTTCATTCTCAAGCTGCATGACAGCCTTTATACCTGTACCGGTAACACTCTGGTATGTTGATACGACTATTCTCTGCAGGCCGTATTCCCTGTGAAGGGGTGCCAGGGCCATAACCATCTGTATGGTCGAACAGTTCGGGTTTGCTATAAGCATGTCGCCCCCGGCAATCACCTCCCCGTTAACCTCGGGCACTACCAGTGGTACCGAGGGGTCCATCCTCCATGCCGAACTGTTGTCAATCACCACCGTTCCGGCTTCAGTAAACTTCCGGGCCCACTGCAGGGAAGTTTCCCCGCCCGCTGAAAAAAGCGCAATATCCGGTTTAAGTGAAAGGGCCTCTTCGAGAGTTATCACTACTATATCCTGGCCTGCATACCTGATCTTCTTTCCTGCGGATCTTTCAGACGCAACAGGGATCAGCATCTGGAGGGGGAATTTCCTCTCCTCAAGCACTTTCAGCATAACACCGCCAACCAGTCCGGTAGCGCCGGCAACAGCAACTCTCATAACATTGTTTTTAAATGTAACATCTTTTTGCACCGGCTTGCTGACCGGGGCAATAAATTAATCAACAGTTTGCAAAAATAATCCTTCCGTCTGAAAAAGTGCAGGTCGGCAATCAGATTTGCTATAAGAAGAGAACAATTCAACACTTTTTAACATTTTGTAGTATTTTAATTCATTTTGTTAATTAATAAACTACCCTGGAACAGGGCCCCGAAGCATTACAAGGTATTTGTTGTTTCCGATCCGGAGGTCCGGGGTATTTAACCACTTTAAGAATAATCATCCTGATATTTTGATTTTATCCTGTTTTTCGCTAACTTATATAAAGAACTGACAAACAGGATTGAAAATGAAAATGCGCGCATATACTATTGCGTTCCTGGCCTCAGTTGCAGCCTCAGGCTTCCTGCCGCTGGGAGGACAGCAGATGGAATCATCTGCGGCAGCCTCAGGCATCCTGCCCCTGGGAGGACAGCAGATGGAATCATCTGCGGCAGCCTCAGGCTTCCTGCCGCTGGGAGGACAGCAGATGGAATCATCTGCGGCAGCCTCAGGCATCCTGCCCCTGGGAGGACAGCAGATGGAATCATCTGCGGCAGCCTCAGGCTTCCTGCCGCTGGGAGGACAGCAGATGGAATCATCTGCGGCAGCCTCAGGCATCCTGCCCCTGGGCGGGCAGCCAATCAAATCAACGGTAAATGCCGAACCCTTCGACGTGGTAATAAATGAGCTCATGGTCAGGCCTGCACCGGTCCGTTACCTGCCCGATGCAGAATATATAGAACTTTTCAACCGGTCGGCCAAATCACTTAACCTGAAAGGGTGGACCGTGCATGTGGGCAACAGATACAGGTCACTGCCTGACATAACCATTCTGCCGGGCGGCTTCCTGCTTCTCACCCATGAAAAAAACGAAGAGCTTCTTGAAAAATATGGTGATGTTGTTGCTATCCCGGGTTTCCCGGTACTTGCAATGGGTGGCCAGACAGTTGTTCTGAGAAATGAAACCGGGATGGTCATATCTGCCGTCAATTATTCAGATACGTGGTACGGGAGCTCCTTCAAGTCCGCCGGCGGCTGGTCGCTCGAGCAGAAAGACCCGTTCAACCCCTGCGGCGGGGCGGCCAACTGGACTGCATCACAGTCCATCTCAGGAGGCACCCCCGGAAGGCCCAATTCGGTGCTGAAAAGCAACCCCGACACTGTTCCGCCCGCCCTGCTCCGCGCAACAGTCAGCACCAGCGGCAGCATAAGACTTCATTTCAGCGAACCGATGCACCCGTCTTCGGGCTGGTCTCCCTACTCCTACAATATTGAAGGTGCCGGGAGGCCGCTTGCTGTGATCCCGTCAGCCCCCCTGTTCATGGAAACCGACCTTTTCTTCAATCATGACTTCGGGCCAGGGAAAGATTATTATGTTGAAATCTCGGCCGAACTGTATGACTGTGCAGGGAATTTTACAGGCGACGGGAACCGGACAGCAAGATTCATGGTTGCCGAAGCGCCGGGCCCCGGAGACATCATCATTAACGAGGTTCTTTTCAACCCATTGCCGGGAGGAGCAAGGTTCATTGAGCTCTATAACCGCTCCGCCAGGACTTTCGACCTCCGGCACATCCTCATTACCGACATCGTGAACGGGAAACCCGGCACAGCCAGGGTGGCAGCGCCAGGGGGATACCTGCTCTTCGCCGGCGAGTTTGCCGTGCTCACGACCGATCCTGAAAATGTAAAAATGCATTACCTTGCCGCCGGCCCTGATAAATTCATCATGGTGGAACGTTTGCCGCCCATGAACAATGCCGGCGGACGCCTGGCCATAACAGATCTCAATTTCAATATTATTGACGAGATGGCCTACTCAGCCTCGATGCACTCACCTGCACTGGCAGATGATAAAGGCGTTTCCCTTGAACGGATAAGCTGCAGCAGGCCCTCATCAGACCCCACAAACTGGCTCAGCGCAAGCAGAAGTTCAGGATATGCCACCCCTGGTTACAGAAACTCCCAGTTCTCTGACAACCAAAAAAGAAACCCGGGAAGGCTTTCGGTCGATCCAGACATTTTCAGTCCCGACAACAGCGGATACAACGATGTGGTAAACATCCATTACGAGCTTGACAAGCCCGGCTATACCGCCAACATCACTATTTTCGACTCACGGGGAAGAAGGATCAGGCGGCTGGCGAACAATCACATACTTGGCTCATCGGGCACATATTCATGGGATGGACGCAACGATGCCAACATGCTTTCAAAGCTGGGCATATACCTTATATATATGGAACTGTTTCACCCCGACGGTGATACTGGCAGCCACAGGCAAACAGTTGTCCTTGCAGGCAGGTTCAGGGAATAACCCCCGGTACCAGTCCGGTCCCGGGCCGCCCACGAAGTGGCACCGGACAGCGAATGTTCTACGGGCAGGGCGGGCAAGCCGACAGGAATACCGGCAGGGCGGGCAAGCCGGCAGGAACACCAACTTCAGCCCCCACATTCTCAGCACTGCAACCTCTGCAGCAGATCCTTCATTATAAGTGTCATCTTGGGTTCAGCAATCTCAGCAGCCTCCTGCACATCCTCATGCGTCACCTTTACAATGCGTCCGGGAACACCCAGGTCAGTTATGATCGAGATGGCGAAACATGGCAACCCCATCTGCCGGGCAACGATGATCTCAGGAACGGTTGACATCCCAACGGTATCACCTCCGATAATCCTGAAGTACTGGTACTCTTTGGGCGTTTCGAGTGTGGGGCCGGTAACGCCAACATAGCAGCCCTGGTGGGCCCTTATATTGTGACGGCGCGCAATCGACAGCGCCTTTGTGATCATCTCGTGGTCATAAGGCTCGCTCATGTCAGGAAAGCGCGGGCCAAAATCCTCTTCATTCTTGCCTATCAGCGGATTGGGCTGCAGGTTAATATGATCGTTCAGTATCATAAGGTCGCCGATCTCATAATCGGGGTTCACCCCCCCGCTCGCATTCGAGACCATCAGCGTCTTGATACCCAAGTACTTCAGCACCCGCACAGGATAGGTGACCTCCTCCATTGTATAGCCTTCATAATAGTGAAAGCGGCCCTGCATTGCTACCACCTTCTTCCCTGCCAGCATACCGAAAATGAGCCTCCCTTTGTGGCCTTCGACTGTCGACACCGGAAAATGCGGAATATCCTCATAATCAAGCTTATGAAGCATGTCTATCTCATGTACAAGTCCCCCGAGCCCGGTCCCCAGGATAATCCCTATTTCCGGTTCATAAGGCGCTTTATCCTTAACAAAGGATATGGTCTCGTTTATTTTTTCCAACATAGTCAATGATTTTTTTGTTAAAAGACTCCCCGCAACCATCTATAAACTTCACGCTAACAGGGATATAATACATATTTCTTTTCAGTTCATCATCCAGTCCGGTTGTCTGTCTCAGCCTTGCCGCATCTTTTTCTGTGGTTATCAGCATCCTGAGGTTTTCCCCGGGCGAATTCCACGCATCCTTTATCCGGGCTACATCCTTTCTGCCAAACCTGTGGTGGTCCGGGAACCTCAACTGGCGAATTCTTGGTGAGATGCTCCTGAGATGCTTCCTGAGTGGCCGCGGCGAAACTATCCCGGTAACCATCAGAATGCCGTACTTTTCTGACCTTATTATTTCCCTTTCGGGGAAGGGTACGGTCTCGCTGAATACCGGCCGGGGATCGCCATATGAAAAGGTTGTAAAAAAGAGAGACTGCCACGGGAAAAGTTTCAGATCGGTCATTATGATCCGTCTCTCTATCGGCTTTATGTCAGGGGGGCATTTGGTAACGATAACCGTTGTGGCACGTTCCTTCGCACTCACGAACTCGCGCAGGCTGCCGGCGGGAAGCAGCATATCATCCTTCAGTGGCCGGCTGTAATCTGTCAGCAGAACCGAAATGCCCGGCCTGACCCACCTGTGCTGAAACGCATCATCAAGCAGCACTGCCTGGATCCTGCCTTTGCACCGGCACAGCTTTTGAATACCCCTTACCCTGTTGCCGTCTACCGCCACCGTAACATCGGGGTACTTCCTTTTGATCTGCAGAGGTTCGTCGCCCACCTCTTCAACATGCGACTCAGTGGAAACCACGGCAAATCCCCTTGTCTTCCGCTTGTATCCCCTGCTGAGGACTGCCACGTTGAATTTGTCCCTGAGAAGGGCAGCCAGGTATTCAACATGCGGCGTCTTCCCGGTTCCGCCCACTGTGATGTTGCCCACCGAAATTACCGGTAATGGAAACTCGCGCCCCCTGAAGATACCCCATTTGAAAAAGGTATTCCTTAAAAGGACTCCGGCACCGTAAATCGCCGACAACGGCGAAAGAAGAACTTTCAAAGCAGGTTGCAACGGGTATTGCATACATTATATATTTAAGCCTCCGCGGCTTTTGTTATCAGTACACCACCATGTCGAAAGGCATCCGGGCCTGGATACCCTGTTGTTCAAGAGCAGTACGCAATGTCTCCATATGCCGTGACATTGATCCCGGCAAATCTCCGGCAAGCCTCATCATTACAGAGCCGCCCAGGTTTTTGAGCAGCTCCTCGAAAGGATCTTTCTGCGTGGGAAGTGAAAGAACCCGGTAATACTCAAGGCCCGCCTCTTCAACAGCTATCTCCACCGCCCGTGTAAGTCCCCCAAACTCATCTACCAGTCCGAGTTCCCTGGCATCATAGCCGCTCCATACGCGGCCCTGCCCTATCTCGTCAACCCGGCCGGCATCGATCCCCCGGCCTTCTGCAACCCTTTGCGTGAAAACCCGGTAAACTTCCTCCACGCCCTGCTGCAGTATCTCCCTCTCACCGGGTGTGAGGGGACGGTATAGACTCCCCATATCGGCAAACTCATTGGTCTTGGCAACATCTACGGTAATACCGAGCTTGTCGTTCAAAAATCCGCTGGCATCAGGCAGCATTCCGAATACCCCTATCGATCCGGTGATGGTATGCGGATTCGCAACAATTTTGGTCGCCGGCGCGGCAATATAGTAACCTCCCGATGCGGCAAGATCACCCATCGATACTATTACCGGCTTCTCGTTTGCAGCCAGCTCAACCTCCCTCCATATAACCTCTGAGTCAAGCGCGCTGCCGCCGGGTGAATTGACCCTGAAAACTATCGCCTTTACCGTGGTGTCCTTTCTGGCCTCACGCAGCGCCCTGGAGATCCTGACCGAACCTATCGACAGTTCAGAGCCCTCTCCGGGGCCAATGGCCCCTTCAGCAAAGACTATTGCCAGCTTTTCACGCGGCAGTCCCCTGCCCTCGCGTTTTTTTGGTACCCTGGTATACTGTGCAATGCTAACCGACTTAATATCATCATCCTCCTCAAGTCCGGCCAGCTCCCTGAGCCTGGAAAGCACCTGGTCCCTGTACAACAGTTCATCTACAAGTCCGTGCTCCAAAGCAGTTTCCGAACTCCGGACAAGCGCACGATCGGCTATCTCGTCAAGCCTGGCGACAGGAATTTCCCTGGTACGGGAAACACCTTCAAGAATTACATTCCAGATAGACGAAAGGTATGTATTAACCTGCTCCCTGTTCTCATCGCTCATGCGGTCGTACATGAAGGGCTCGACAGCCGATTTGAACTCACCGTGCCTGATGATCTGCGGCTCAATTCCCAGTTTTTCCAGCGCCCCCTTGAAGAACATTATCTCCGAACGCAGTCCGGCCCACATCACCTGCCCGGTAGGTGTCATGTAAACATGGTCGGCCACCGAGGCAAGGTAATAGGCGGCCTGGGTATAGTAGTCGGCATAGGCAAGAATGAATTTGCCCGACTCCCTGAAATCCTCCAGCGCATCCCTTATCTCGCCAAGAGTTGATATGCCGGCCTGGGGGAATGATATCTCTATGAATATCCCCTCTATATTATCATCGTTTTTCGCCTTTTCAATATTTTCGAGAATGTCGTATAGTCCGGTCCGCGAAACAGGCCTCATATTGAGGTAATCAAACCCGTCAAAGGGGTTCTTTGAGGCCCTGTCAACAACCGGCTGGTCAAGTTTCATGTGAAGCACCGTGTTTGAACTGACCTCAACTGGCTTATCGGCCGAAGAGATCATTACGCCTATTATCCCCAGGAAGATGAAAAAAATGAACATAAGTGCAATAAAAACACCGAGGACTGAGGCCAGAAGAAACTTAAAAAAGCTTTTCATAAGTTAAGAGTTAAATTAGAAAATTAACGGTCGGTCAACAACCGCAATATGCGCCGGTAAAACACTCCTTTGTGCCGGCAACCCATGGTAATTGCCCCGGCAACCTATTGTAATGTGTCGACAACCCATGGTAATTGCGCCGGCAGTATCTGTAAGTTACAATTGCATAAAAATATAACAAAAAAACCATTTGAATCATGTTTGCTCTCATCATTTTTCAATCAGTATCCTTCTTTGAGTGCCTCCCATCGATCATTTTACCAATTGCAGTCCCGGGCCTGCAGTATCACCTGTCCAAAAGCTTATGCTGATAGCATGAATCAGAAGACTGTTTTTATCAATCACCCGGCATTTGTATTTTTAAGCTGGCAGGTGTATATTTGGAGCATGGGAGGAATTTACCTTTTGGTAGGGGGAAATGTGGGTGACAGGATCAGTTACCTTAACATGGCCGCTGAAAAGATTGCCCTGCTGATCGGGAAGGTCACGGCAAGCTCCTCGGTCTGGGAGACCGAGCCATGGGGCTTTGAAGACGACACCCCTTTCCTGAACCGTCTTCATGTTACCGACACACGGCTTGAGCCCCATGTGCTTATGCAGACAATATCTGCCATCGAGCAAAAGCTTGGAAGAGTAAGGGACGGCAACAAATACGGCCCCAGGACAATTGATATCGATATCCTCTTTTACAATGACAGGGTAATCAGTGAACCCGGACTGGTAATTCCCCACCCCGAACTACACAATAGACGTTTCGCCCTCGAGCCGCTGGCCGAAGTAAACCCTTCTTTTATTCACCCTGTTTTGAATAAACCCATCGCCGAAATTCTTGCAGAGTGTGACGATCCGGGTAGTGTAAGGAAACTACCGGCAGGTGAACCTGAAAAGCATTAATCCCCTGATTTATCGCCGAACGCCAGATCTCCCGCATCACCAAGTCCCGGAACGATATAGCCTTTCACGGTCAGTTCATCATCAACCGCTCCCACCCAGATTGTAATTTTTCTTGATGGCAGGTGCTTCCTCACATAGGCTAACCCTTCGCGGCTGGCTATGATCGACACAATATGGGTGTGGCCGGGGATACCCCTTGAAAGCAGCGCCTTGTAGGCAAGCACGATTGATGAGCCAGAGGCCAGCATAGGATCACTAAGTATTAAAACCTTTCCGTCAAGATCGGGCGACGACATATGCTCGAACTTGATATCAAAGGTTCCGTCCTTATGGTATTTGCGGTAGGCCGAAACGAATGCATTCCCGGAATTGTCGAAATAGTTCAGGAAGCCCTGCTGGAAAGGCAGACCGGCACGCATTATTGTGGCAAGTACGGGACTCTCTTCCGGCAGGTTCATGCAGGCTACTCCCAGCGGCGTATGGACATCAGTCTTTTTATAAGGGATCTGTTTACTTATCTCGTAGGCAAATACCTCGCCTATCCTCTCCAGGTTCCTGCGAAAGCGCAGCCTGTCCTTCTGGACCCTTTCATCACGTACCTCAGCAATGAACTGGCTGAGCAGTGAATTGTTTTCGCCAAGATTTATAAGCATAGCAACCGTTTTAGCAATTCAAATATACATGAATTTTGCATCATATGAATATCCCATGAAATCCAAGACTTGCATGCAAAATCGACGAAGTCAATTTTTTAGCATCCGGAGTAGCTAAACCTGTCGTGGAGCTTATCCGCTGTTCAGGATCCCCTCGTCGGCAAAGCTGAAGTAACTCCCGTCAGCAATTATCAAATGGTCGAGCACTTTTATATCCATCAGCCGGGCAGCGTCATTCATCTTCCTGGTGATCTCCATGTCGGCCCGGCTTGGCTTCAGGTTGCCCGAGGGATGGTTATGACAAAGGACCAGTGATGATGCTGAATGGAGAATCGCATTCTTCAGTATCATCCTGATGTCGGTAACGGTCCCTGATATGCCTCCCTGACTGGTACGCAATGTCTCTATAAGACGGTTTGAACGGTTCAGCAACAGGATCCAGAACTCCTCATGTCCGATGTCGCCAACCATCGGTTGCATGATCATATAGGCATCCCGGCTTGAACTCACGGTAGGGCGAACCTCCACATGCTCCTCTCTCCGGCGCCGGCCGAGTTCGAGGGCAGCAGCTATTGCAACCGCTTTAGCAGTACCGATGCCCCTGAACTGCATCAGTTCGCGCACCGACTGTTTCCCCAGCCTGTTAAGGCTGTTCTCAAAAGAGCCAAGCATGCGCCGTGCCAGTCCCACCGCAGTCTCCTCACGGTTACCCGAACCTATGAGCAGAGCTATCAGCTCGGCATCGCTCAGCAGCGCACTGCCTCCGGCCAGCAGCTTTTCCCGGGGCCTGTCACCCTCGGCCCAGTCCCTTATACTGATCTTTTTTCTCTCATCCATTTTGTAACCAGTATTGATTATAATTAAGTTACAAAAAACTGCGATAAGAGACAAGAGACAACAGGAAAAACTTTACAAAATTAAGACCTCCCGATGGGCCCGGGGGTGAACACGGGAGCCGTGGGTCTGTGGCCGGGGG
>REEN01000032.1 GCA_007695015.1 Marinilabiliales bacterium | reverse complement strand
CCCGGCAGGGTGGCAGTTCAGCTTCTGCAGGATGGCAATTCAGCCCCGGCAGGATGGCAATTTTGCCCCGGGCCGGTAGAGCAGGGATTTTCTGCATTTTTATTTGAAAAAAATATCTGAAACATTTGATTATTTCAAAATAGATTGTATGTTTGTATCGAATATATGTTATAAAACATGTTTACAATCAACAACAACCTCAATAATAATGCTTTGAACAATAATCAGTTCAAATGCCCGGAGGTTGTATAGTGTAAAGAGGAACCAAAACCCTGAAATAAACACCTGACCCTCCGGAAAACCGGAGGGTTTTTTTTTGAAAAAAATGCAGAAATACAACATCAATAATAATAACAATAATAAATCTCCACCCGGCGGGATGGTTTACAGCTTTATTGTACCGGTCCGCCACCCCAGCGGGCCTTTTTTTATATCGAATTTAATATTTTAATAACCTTAATTTCAAACTATTAACTATGGAAACTCTACAGCAGCAACAAAGCATCCGGCTAACCGGCGGAATTGAAACCGAAAAAGCAATAGACCTGGTGAAAACAACTTTCTCTGATACCCTCTGCAGGGAACTGAACCTTACCCGTGTTGTCGCACCACTGATAGTGGCCGAGGACACCGGCATCAATGATGATCTTAACGGCATTGAACGGCCTGTGCAGATCAATATAAAAGATATGCAGTCCAAAAGAGTTACCGTGGTGCAGTCCCTTGCCAAATGGAAAAGGTACCGGCTGGCACAGCTTGGCGCAGAACCCGGCGAAGGAATTCTTACTGATATGAAAGCGCTCCGCCCTGATGAGGACCTCGGCCCACTTCACTCGGTCTACGTTGACCAATGGGACTGGGAGAAGGTTATCTCCGGGGAACAGAGACACCTCCTCTGCCTGAAAGATACCGTAAAGAGAATCTACAAAGCACTTGTTGCCACCGAGAAAGCTGTCGCGGAAAGGTATCAGGAGATCACACCCGTTCTGCCGCCCGGGATAAAGTTCATACATGCCGAGGACCTCTACCTGAAATACCCTGAACTCACTCCAAGGGAACGGGAAACCGAGGCAGCACGGGAATATGGTGCATTTTTTCTGACAGGTATCGGGGGAGACCTTCCCGGAGGCAACATTCATGACGGCAGGGCTCCCGACTATGATGACTGGAGCACACCGACCGGACAGCATTACAGGGGACTTAACGGCGATATCATTGTATGGAACCCGGTTACCGGATCAGCCTTCGAGATATCGTCAATGGGAATCCGCGTTGATGAAAGCGCACTTGTATACCAGCTAGAAAAGAGGAACTGCCTTGAGCGAAGGGAACTGATGTTTCACCGCATGCTGCTCGGCGGCAAGCTGCCTCAGACGATGGGCGGGGGAATAGGCCAGTCCCGCGTCTGCATGTTCATGCTGCGGAAAAGTCATATCGGACAGGTGCAGGCAAGCGTATGGCCTGAAACGATGACTGAAGAGCTGAAAAAGGAGAGCATCGACCTGATATAAAGGCGGGGCACACCCCGGTCAAATATTCCATAAAGCCTTGCAATCTGTTCAATTTTCATTTTCTTTGCCTGCAAAACTTTTTGATATGGAAGGGTTGACCGGGGTATTTTTCAGCATCCTTATACTCTGCATATTTTTACTGGCCGGTAAGCTGTTGCGAGTCAAAGTGAGGCTTTTCCAGGTAATTTTCCTTCCGGCATCAATAATAGGAGGGTTCCTGGCTCTTGCCTGTGGTCCCTATATGGCCGACATACTTCCGCCTTTCATTCTGGACACCTGGAGAGAGATACCCGGTATCCTCATAAACTTCGTCTTTGCAACCCTGTTCCTCGGAGTGGCCGTTCCCGGCCTCAGGATGCTCTGGTCGCAGGGAGGCAGCCAGCTTTGCTTCGGGATGATAGCGGGAACAGGCCAGTACTTCTTTGCACTGGTGGTTACGGTCCTGCTGCTTATTCCCTTTTTTGACGTGTCACCGGTATTTGCAACAATACTGGAAATAGGGTTTGCCGGCGGACACGGCACTGCAGCAGGGATGAGGCCGGTTTTTGAGCAGATGGGCTTCCCCGAGGGTTCCGACCTCGCGCAGATGTCCGCCACCGTGGGCATAATCATTGCGGTTGTCGGCGGCATATTCTACATCAATATTGCCATACGCAGGGGATATTGCGTCAACCTTGACAAGTCGAAGGGAATACCGGAGTACAAGAAGAGGGGACTTATACCGGAGAAGGAGCGGTTCCCGGTTGCACGGTCGACCGTTGCATCGGAATCAATAGAACCCCTCGCTTTCCACTTTGCAGTTACCTGTCTGGCCATTCTTGCGGGATGGCTGATGCTGGCGGGTGTCAGGCAGATTCATCCGGTAGTGAGCGGATTCCCGCTATTCCCGCTTGCGATGATAGGGGGCATGATAGTGCAGGCAATATCCATGCGCACCGGGGTGGACAAGTATTATGACCGCAGCACCTTTGAGCGGATCCTCGGGTTTTCGCTCGACATACTTGTTGTGGCTGCCATCGCATCGATCAGGCTTGACCTTTTCGTGGCCAACCTCTGGCCATTCCTCATCCTTATGGCTGTGGGGGTAGCCTGGCTCTTCTTCTGCCTTACGGTCCTGGCCCCCCGGATGTTCCCCTATAACTGGCTGGAACGCGGCGTGACCGAGTACGGTATGCAGAGCGGCGTGACGGCTATGGGACTTCTGCTGCTGAGGCTGGTGGATCCTAATTACCGGACAGATACGGCCCAGGCGTTCGGATTTAAACAGATGCTTTATGAGCCGTTCCTGGGAGGGGGACTGATAACGGCTACCGCGCCTTTCATTGTGATGAACCTGGGAGTATGGTGGTCGATGCTGACCGCTGCGATAATTATGATCGTTTTCATGTTTATATCGTATCTTAACGGATGGACAACCATGCGGCCCGTCAAAAAGGCAGACGGCAGCACAAAATGACCGCCAGTGAAGGAAACGGCAAAACTGATAGCAGCCATTAGATACCCTTTGATCTTCATTGCAGTATTATGGGGAATCAAAATTGCTGAAAATGTTGCAGGCATAAGGCTTACCGTTCTGGGTGTTTACCCCCTTCACGTAAAGGGACTCCCGGGTATACTCTTTTCACCCCTGATCCACAACGATTATGTACACCTTTTTACCAATACAGGTCCCCTGCTGATACTGGGTACAGCGCTGTTCTATTTCTACAGGGTAATAGCCTTGAGGCTTACAGCGCTTGCCTGGCTGATGACAGGACTCTGGGTGTGGTTCGGAGGCAGGGAAGCCTGGCACATAGGATCGAGCGGACTCATTTATGCAATGGCCTCATTTCTTTTCATAAGCGGCTTCATAAGAAAAAGCATTGAACTTATGGCGCTTTCCTTTATCGTTGTATTTTTGTACGGAGGGATGATATGGGGAGTGTTCCCCCTGAGAGAAGGGGTGTCATGGGAATCGCACCTTTTGGGAGCAATAGCGGGAATAGTTCTTGCAGTATATTACAGGCATGAGGGTCCCCAACGAAAAAAGTACTCATGGGAGATTGAAGAGGAGGAAGAAATGCCGCAAGAAGCGGAGGAACAAGAGTTGGATGAAACCCGGCAAGATGATCAGTAGTCCCCCGCCAATCACAGTCCGTTATGAATGCTTCACACTACTATAATATCCTTGGCCTGCCCGAAAATGCTGGTATACGGGAGATAAAAAACGCTTTCCGCCGAAAGGCAAAGGCGTATCACCCCGATATCAATAAGGAAGAAGGGGCACATGAAAAATTTGTCTATATCAACGAGGCATATACATACCTCATGAACCTGCATGAGGGCGGTGCTGCGGGTGCAGTAACCGGTGACGAACAGGATGAGCATTACAGGCAATGGGTTCAGTATGAAAGGGAAAAGGCACGCAGAAGGGCTGCTAAGAGAGCGAGAATGCGCTACGAGGAGTTCAGAAGATCTTCAATCTACCGTACTACAAGCATGCTTTCGCATATGCTCGATATTTTCCTTCTCGCACTTGGGATGTTCATAATTATCGCTGCCGCCGTAGGACTTTACAACCAGGGGCTTTACATTGAGGATAACGGTGATGAGGTGCTTAATATAACAGGTATTGTTGCCGACATAATTATCACTATGGCCGGAATACTGTTTATAACCATCTCGTGGAGTAACATCAAATCATATCGTAAAAGATCAAGGAAACACTTCAGAAAAACTAATTAACCAATGCCGGGACGAAAGAAACCGATATGCCTGAAAAGGCCGCTCCTGTTGCTCGATAAAGACAAGTGCATCAAGAATATAAGGTTCATGGCCGGAAAGGCCGCAGGACATAACCTCCTGCTCCGCCCCCACTTCAAGACCCACCAGTCACTTATAACAGGCGAATGGTTCAGGGACGAGGGCACTGACAGGATAACCGTCTCGTCAATGGTGATGGCGCACTATTTCGGAACGAACGGCTGGGATGACATCTGTGTCGCGTTCCCTTTCAATATACATGAGACAGACGAGGCTGCCACGCTCGCAGAAAAGATCAGGCTCCACCTGACCGTTTGCTCGGCTGAAACACTCAGGTTTATTGAGAGCTCATCCATTGGTGAAATCGGGATTTACATAAAGACTGATACAGGGTACAACAGGACAGGAGCGGACTGGGATGATACCGGTTCAATTGAGGAGATGCTTGAGATAATAGACCGCAGCAGCAAGCTTGACTTTACCGGCTTCATGGTGCACAACGGCCACACCTACCATGTGCGGGGCCATGATGAAGTTGAACGGATACACCGGGAAAGCGCTGACAGGCTTTGCGTGCTAAGAAATAAATTCGCAGAACCTTACGGGCCCTTCCTTATATCCTCGGGTGACACCCCCTCCTGCTCCATGTTGTCGGACTTTGAAGGAATTGACGAGATAAGGCCGGGGAACTACGTATTTTACGATCTCACCCAGATGCATATAGGCGCCTGCAAACCCGACGACATAGCTGTTGCACTGGCTGTACCGGTGGTCGCGAAACACCCGGGAAGGAACGAGCTGGTGGTATACGGCGGTGCCGTGCACCTGTCAAAAGAGTCCCTGGTGCTGGAGGATGGCACAAGGGTTTGGGGACAGGTGGCAGAAACCGACCTCTCATCCTGGTCGGCTCCCGTACCCGGCACCTGGGTCACCAAAGTATCCCAGGAACATGGTGTAATCAGATGCAGCGAGAGCTTTTTCAAAAGAACAGGGCCGGGTGATATTATTGCAATACTGCCGGTACACAGCTGTCTGACAGCCGATCTGATGGGCGGCTACACCACCACCGGCGGCACCAGGATCGACCACCTTTCGGGATACCAGAAGTAAAAACCGGTTTTTAGTATATTTACATTCTCACAAAAGGAGTCCGCGTCATGCCTATACACTATATATCAGCCAGATACCTCTTCACAGCAGGTTTGTTGTTCCTTTACATATGTATCTCCTGCACCCGGGCAGAGCCTGAAATAACTGTTGAAGAGCTCAGGCAGCATATTGAGTACCTGGCTTCGGAAGAGCTCGGAGGCAGATATCCGGGAACAGAAGGAGACAGGCTGGCGGCAGAATACATCAGGAACCAGTTCAGAAGAAGCGGACTCACACTGGAAGCTGATGACGGCTACCAGTATTTTTCGGTAACCACCGGTGTGACTGCAGGCGAAGGAAACAGTCTCAATATCGACGGATATGAAGCCCTTCAAGGTACGGATTTCGCACCAGTGTCATTTTCAGCTAACGCTGCTGCATCGGCCGAAGTGGTATTTTGCGGATATGGCTTCTCTGACGGCAACGGCGACATATCCTGGGATGATTATAAAGAGGTTGACACTGACGGCAAATGGGTGATGGTACTCCGGGGAGATCCCGAGCCGGATGACCCGAGCAGCATATTTGCAACCCGGAGCAATGACCGTTTCAAGGCCTACCAGGCTGCCGAAAATGGCGCTGCCGGGATAATGCTTGTGTCTGGAATCAAATATTCAGGCGATGATGTTCTGGACAATTCAGGAACCCACCAGGGCCGTGTCAGCATACCCGTGATCCAGGTTACCAGGCATGCAGCAGATATGATACTTTCCGGCTCACAAACAACGGTTGAGGAACTGGAAGGTAAGCTTCTGGAGAGTATGCAGCCCTTTTCTTTCAGCACGGGAACGACTGTAACGGCATCGACCGACCTGCTTGTTGATGATGCCACAACAATGAACATAATTGCAAGCCTGGAGGGCAGCGATCCCCTCCTTAAAAATGAATATATAGTGATTGGCGCCCATTATGACCATCTCGGCACAGGGGGGGAAGGAACCGGCAGCAGGTCGCCCGGAACGGGAAAAGTACATCCCGGCGCCGATGACAACGCTTCGGGGGTGGCTGCGATGATTGAAATAGCAGAAAAACTTGCCTCCGGACAACGTCCCCGGCGAAGCTATATTTTCATTGCATTTGGTGCAGAAGAAAAGGGGCTCATAGGCTCATCACGGTTCATGGAAGACCCGGTGGTTGATAAAGAACAGATCACAGCAATGATAAACCTCGATATGGTTGGCAGGAAAAATGAGGAAGGGGTAGTGCAGATTGGCGGTGTCGGCTCCTCGGCCGGGGGTGAAGAGATAGTTAACAGCATTTCGGGCAGGTACGGTTTCAGTACCAGGCTTTCATATGAGGGATACGGGCCTTCTGACCACGCTTCATTTTACGCAAAGGATGTACCGGTATTTTTCGTCACAACAGGTGCCCATACCGAATACCATACTCCCGATGACAGGGCGGACCTTATCAATTATGGGGGACTTGAACAGGTTGCGCTCTTTGTACATGACCTGGCTGAAGAGCTGGGCAACAGGGACCGGAGACTTGCATTCACCGAAGCCGGGCCCAGGGTGCCGTCAGCGCCAAGACACGGTAACAGGCAGGTCAGCCTGGGGATCATGCCGGACTTCGCCTCGGTGGTGAGCGGGGGACTGCGGGCTGATATAGTATCACCCGGCAGGCCTGCTGACCTGGGCGGTATGAAGAACGGCGACATAATTACGGCGATCAACGGACAGCCGGTAGGCGATATTCACGAGTATATGTACCGTCTCAGCCAGCTAAGCCGGGGCGACATTATAAACGTAGAGGTACAGAGGGGAGATAAGCGGGAGATACTGATTATCCAGCTCTGAATTGTAAAAACAACAAACAGGCAAACCGCCTGAAAAGGTGTTATAATATTTTAACCAGGGAAATAATGAGCACAAAAACCAGGATGGGGCTATTGTGGGCCCTTACAATAGTAATTACAGTTGTATCAGCAATATACCAACGATCAACAGGCCCTACCAAGCCGGAGAGGATCACTGTAGAGTCAGGCGGTGAGGAGTACCGTTTCACTCTGAGAAGAAGCCACGTGGTTACCAGGGACTTTTTTATCAGGCTCGGGGATGCACCAGTGGGAATGGAAGGCAGGGTCCTGCACAGGCGTTACCCGACCAACGAAGAATGGCAGGCCACAAACCTGAGCAGGGATGGCGACAAGCTCGCCGCGCAGCTCCCCTTGCAGCCTCCGGCAGGATGGATTGAGTATTACCTGGTTCTTGAGCAGGATGGCAGGGAGATCTTTACCAATGAGGATGAACCGGTAAGATTAAGGTTCAGGGGTGACGTACCTGCCATATTCATGATACCGCACATACTATTCATGTTCGCCGCTATGCTGTTCTCAAACATTACCGGGATAATGGTAATATTCAGGCACCCGGGCTACCGTAAATACATTAGGTTCACATTCTGGACGTTGCTGGTTGGGGGACTGATAATGGGGCCGGTGATTCAGAAATATGCCTTCGGTGACTTCTGGACAGGATGGCCCTTCGGACAGGATCTGACTGACAACAAGACACTTGTCGCATTCCTTTTCTGGGCAGTGGCGTTCTATACCAACAGGAATGCTGCCAGGCCGAAACCGGTTTTCGCCCTGGTGGCATCTATAGTACTGCTGCTGGTATATTTCATACCTCACAGCATGATGGGTTCAATGCTTGACTACGAGACAGGAGAGGTTGTAACCGGTTTCCTTCAGGCGCCTTTATACCACCTGATCCACATCTGGTAAGCAAAAACCCCGCAGAAAGGAGCTTTCAGGGGAACAGGCAATATTTTTTTCGATAACATGCAGCATCCGGCAAACAAAACCGTCTTTATATCGGGTTAATGAAAAAGAGCAAATCTGTCTGGCAGAACATACACCAGGATCTGATAGACAATTGCAGAAAGGGTGACAGTAAGGCACAGTTTGAACTGTACAGGCTGTATTACAGAAACATGTACAATGTCAGCCTCAGAATAGTCAATGACACCCAGGAGGCGGAAGATATCATGCAGGAAGCGTTCTTTTCGGCATTTGAAAACATCGGGAGCTACAGCGGACAGGTAAGTTTCGGGGCATGGCTCAGGCGGATAGTGATAAACAGGTCGCTTGATGCCCTGAAGAAACGCAGGCTTGACCTGCAGAGCATTGACGAAGGACCTGACCCGGAAATTCCCGAAGACGCTGAGGCAGACAAGGAAAGAGCAGAGACGGTGTCTGCTGAAACGGAAAGGATACACCGGTGCATTAATCTGCTGCCGGATGGTTACAGGGTAATACTGAGCCTTTACCTGCTTGAAGGATATGACCATGAGGAGATAGCCGGAATTATGGGAATTACAGCATCCACCTCCCGGTCGCAGTATACAAGGGCAAAAAACAGGCTTGCAGAGATGCTTAAAAAAAGCAGAAGCGATGGACAATCTTGAGAAATATGTAAGGGAGAACAGCCGGGAGTTTGATATTGAGGAGCCTGCAAAAGGACACTTCGAAAGATTTGCCCTTAAGCTGGACCAGAGGCGCAGGTCCCGCTCATCCTTCAGATGGCGGTACATGCTCCAGGTAGCAGTGATAGCAGTGTTGGTCATTCTCTCCTCCCTTTGGATCTATGACAGGATTACAGGGCGTACACCGGAATACCATATGATAACCCTCTCTGACATATCGGGCGAGTACCGTGAGGCCGAATTGTATTACACAACCCTGATCAGCCGAAAGTATAATGAGATAAAATCTTTCGATTTTCAGGATGACACGCGCGAGCAGGAGGTACTTCTGAGGGAGCTGTCAGAGATGGATGCGGTTTACAGGTCGCTTCAGCAGGAACTCAATGCAGAAGGGGACAACCCCATGGTCATTAATGCCATGCTGAGGTATTACCAGCTCAAGCTTGAAATAATGAGCAGGATCATAGAACATCTTCAGGAAATAAAACAAGGTGATAACCAGACTACTGACGACCATGAAACAAGTCATGTATAGTCATAAAAAAAGTAAAAGATGAACTCATCAGCAATCAAAAAGCAGGTTCTGACGCTAATCATACTGGCTGGACTGGCAGCAACATCGTACGGGACGCAGGAAGCTGTCAGAAAATATGAAAAGCTTTTCCCTCTCACGGACAGGGCATCCCTGGAGATATCCAACAGGTACGGAAGTATTGATATAAGAAACTGGGACAGGGAGGAGATCTCTGTTGAGGTGCTGGTAAAGGTGACCCACGCCTCGCAGGAGACCGCCGACAGGCAGCTTTCACATATTTCCGTCAATTTCACCCAGGTCAATAACTCGGTTAGCGCCGTTACCACGATCGACCAGCGGATCAGCCGTCCCGGTTCACGATGGTTTTCATCGGGTGAGGACGGGCCGGGCATTACCATTGACTATATAGTATACGCACCGCGTGAGACTGATCTGAAAATATCCCACCGTTACGGCGATGTATTCGTCAACGAGGCAACCGGCCACACACTGATCGAACTATGGTACGGGAACCTTCAGGCCAACAAGATAATAAGGGACAACACCCGGCCGCTCAGTGAGATCACCCTTGCCTATTCGCCAAAAGCCACTATAAATGAGGCGCAGTGGCTCAAGGTGAACATGAGATACTCCGATCTTACAGTCGAGACCTGCAGGGCTCTTGTGGTCTCATCAAGATATTCAAAACTGAGGGTTGAGAGCGCCAGTTCAATAGTTTCCGAAGCGAACTACAGCGAGTATATCCTCGGCCGGATCAACAACTTTGTATCCGAGGGAGCATATACCAACTATTCCATCAACACACTATTAAATTCCCTGGATGTTGAATCACGTTACGGTAACGTAAGGGTTGACAATGTGCCGCCGGGCTTTTCGAAGGTGAGGTTTGTCGGCAGTTATGGCAATATGAGAATGGGACTGGACGAAAGGGCTTCATACAAGATCGAATCATCTGCCAGCTACGGTACCGTAACCATTCCCCAAAGCGAAAGGGTGAACCGCATATCCAGGGGACAGCAGTCCACTCTCTCCGGAAAGGTGGGAGATGATCCATCTCCGTCGGCAGTTATTGAGATAAATACACGTTACGGAAATGTAAACCTTAATCCGCGCCGGTAAACCTTAATCCGCGCCGGTAAACCTTTTCAATTTTTATTGAAATTCAATAATACTTTTTTAATTTAGTCCCCGCGGCTAGATCAACCCTTACCATAACCGGCCGCATTAACCGGTCGTTATATGTCAGCACAACCGCCCGCCTACAGGGACGAAGATAACCAGGCATTCAAAAGCCTTTTCGAACATTCATCTGATGCCATGGTAATGGTTGACGAAAGGGGTATTGTAACGGATGCCAACCGGGCTGTCTGTGCATTGGCTGAAGCCGGACCGGGCCTTTTTACCGGAACTCATTTTCTCAAACTTGTGCCTGAAAATGAGAAAGCTGCCCTGAAGAAGGTATCGGAGCGCTGGATCAATGGTGAAACTGAAAGTTTTGAAGGCACCTTGTGCCTGCCGGGTGGAAAAAGGGTACCTGCAGGTTTCCGGGGAAGAATTATCCGGCTATCGTCTGTCCCGGTCATACTCCTCACCTTCCGTTTGCAGGCAACTGGTAACGCCGGGGATGAGCGTATCAGGATAGAGAAATTATATTTTGAGAACCTGTTCATGGCTTCACCTGATGCAATTATACTCATCACCCCCGACGGGTTAGTAATTGACAGGAACAGGGCGACACTGGATCTTTTCATGATCCCGGCAACCAATCCCCACCGGAATATCCCTGCGATGGAGATGGTGGCTGAAAAGGATCATAACCGGGCTGGTAATTTTATCAGGAATGTGATCAACAAGGGATATATAAAAAACAAAACCTTTACACTGCTAAAACGAGACGGCTCCTGTTTCATGGCCGAGATATCGGCCAGTATGCTGAGAGATACGGAACAGCAACCCTCAAACATCGTAGTCATCATAAAGGATATAACCGAGAGGCTATTGTATGAAAGAAGGCTGGAGGAGGCCAAGGAGAAGGCCATTGAGTCCGACAAGCTCAAATCTGCCTTTCTCGCCAACATGTCACATGAGATACGGACACCCATGAATGCCATCATAGGTTTCTCCAAGCTGCTCAGCACCCACCAGTCCCCCGACACCGATAATTCAGAATATATAGAGATAATAAAGAATACGGGAAACACTCTTCTCAACCTGATTGACGATATAATAGACTTTGCAAGAATTGAGTCGGGAGAGGTACAGGTAAGCAAGACGGCCTGTGATATAAACAGGATAATGAAAGAGCTGCATTACTCATTCGAAAAGGAGAGACTCACAGACGTAGGACCCTGTATCAGTTTTGCTGTGAATATTCCTGACGGCACCGGTAATCTGACAATCCTGACCGACGACAACAGGTTCAGGCAGATATTCTCAAACCTCCTGAGTAATGCCTTGAAGTTCACGAAAAAAGGGAAGGTTGAGTTTGGTTACACCGTGAAAGAGAAGGATATTGTTTTTTACGTAAGCGATACCGGCATAGGGATCCCGGAGGACAAGCACCATGTGATCTTCGACCGCTTCAGGCGTCTTGATGCAGGTTCAAACAGAAAAACCGGCGGAACGGGACTGGGACTGGCAATTACCAGGAACCTGGTGTCATTGCTGGGAGGCCGGATATGGCTGGAATCTGCCGAGGGCAAAGGTTCAACGTTCTATTTTACCCTGCCTCTCCACAGGGTTGAAAACACGGCAGATCAAAACAATGAAACAAAAACAGATATGGACAGTTTTGACTGGAAAGACAAGGTTGTCCTGGTAGTCGAGGACAATGAGCTTAACTCCAGACTCCTCCAGAAAATGCTGGAGCCGACAGGCATAAAAATAATAACTGCAAAAGACGGCAGGCCAGCCATCGAGGAATGCCGCAACAATTCGAATATAGATCTGGTTCTAATGGATATACAGATGCCGGAAATGGATGGGTATGAGGCTACCAGGGAAATAAGGGCCATAAGGCCGGACCTGCCGGTTATAGCCCAGACAGCTTATGCCATGGCTGAAGAGAGGGAGAGGATCATAGAGGCAGGATGCAACGACTACCTGCCCAAACCGATAAGGCAGCGGGAACTGTTCCAGGTGCTCAGCAGGTACCTTAACGAATGACTAAAAGCAGCCGTAACCGGAAGCATCCTTATTGCCGGAGAGATTACTAAACCAAACAATAAGAATAACAACATGAAGAAACTGACGACCATCACACTTTCACTTGTTGCCCTGGCGGCCCTCATGCTGAGCGGATGCAACGGCGCAACTGAAACAGCCGGCCGGACTCCCGGCGATGTTCCCGAATACGTAATTGCCATCCACGGAGGTGCAGGAACACTGAGAAGGGACAGGATGACAGCAGAGCAGCAGGAAGAGTACACTGTCAGGCTCAATGAAGCGCTCGAAGCCGGTGAGGCAATCCTCAGGTCGGGAGGAACCAGTCTCGCGGCGGTACGTGCCGCCATCATGATAATGGAAGATTGCCCTCTTTTCAATGCCGGGAAGGGGGCAGTATTCACCAACCAGCTCAGGGTAGAGCTTGACGCCTCGGTCATGGACGGCAAGACACGCAATGCAGGGGCCATCGCGGGCGTGACCGACATCAGGAATCCCATTCTCGGGGCCATTGCCGTCATGGAAAATTCTCCACACGTGATGATGGCGGGATCAGGGGCTTCCGCTTTCGCGGAAGAGCAGGAGCTGGAAATTGTAGACAACAGCTATTTCCATACCGAAAGGAGACTGGATGCCGTAAAAAGGCAGATAGAAGCTGAGAAACAGGGCACCGTAGGCGCCGTGGCGCTGGACAGCCACGGTAACCTTGCTGCAGGTACATCAACGGGAGGCATGTCCAACAAGCGATATGGCCGCATAGGCGATTCGCCGGTAATCGGTGCAGGGACATGGGCTTGCAACAAAACCTGTGCAGTATCGGCCACCGGACACGGCGAATACTTCATAAGGAACGTTGTTTCCTACGACATTGCCGCCCTGATGGAATATTCAGGCATGAGCCTGCAGGATGCCGCAGACCATGTGATCAACAAGAAGCTTGTTGATGCCGGGGGAACCGGCGGTGTTGTGGCAGTCGACAGATACGGGAACGTTTCGATGCCCTTCAACACAGAGGGCATGTACAGAGGGTACGTCAAATCTACAGGCGAAAAGGAGATCCTTATCTTCAGGGACTGATATATAAGGGAATTGGTCAGCCTTTTACGGCGCCGGCTCCACCCGCTCCGTTGTTGACAACGCCTGTTACAGCGTCAACCACATCGTAGTTCCGGTTCACCAGCAGGTCTGCCTTCGGCTTAAGCGACATCACGTTGATGTGCTCCCTTTCCAGCACCTGCAGCCTGAATTCATCCTGGGGCTCTTTACCCCTCATGAGCTGCGACATCTTGGTCTCATGGTAAGTGAGCTCGATAAAGACCCTCAGGTCGACGTTTTCGGTGTTTATGGCATACAGTCCGTCGATCACCAGCAGGTGTATCTTCATGAAATCGGTTATCAGCTTGTCTATCTGGTCGGGTACGATATCGATGCACGGCATGATGGTCTCCCTGTTCTCCTTGAAATCTGCTATGTTACGGTTCACCAGGCTCCAGTCGTACTCATCGATTCCAACCGACTCGATGCCGTTAGTCATCCTCCACTCCTTTCTCAGCAGCGGAGGTACCAGGTAGTAGTTGTCGGTATGCAGCACCTTTACCCTGATGCCCTGTGCCTTGAGCGCCAGTGCAAGAGAATGTGACAGCTCGCTCTTGCCGGCACCCGATTCTCCCGATATCGCGACCACGTATTTGTAATCAGGGTCCTTCTCCTCTTTACTCTTCTTATCTGCAATGACCCTTTCCATTATCGCCTGTGCGGCGGACTTATGAAGGTCATTTATCAGCAATACGTCTCCCAGCATAGTATCTGTTAATGATTTACGGATTAATAAGTAACTTCAAGCTCCTCACCGGGAGCTATTTTGTAATCGGTGCCGGCAACCGTTATGGTCTCATCCGAATTGGAACTGCCTGCAGTGATCAATACCCGGCTGCCGGTTACCCTGACCGAAAAAATGTTCCGGCGAAAGCCGAATCTGAAGGAGAGTTCCCTCCAGTGACCGGGCAGCGCCGGATATATAACAATATTATCCCCCTGCAGGTTCAATCCGCCGAAAGCTGTCATGGCCATCAGCACCGTGCCGCCCATGACCCCGGCATGAATTCCCTCGGCCGTGGTGCCCCCCTGAATATCGGAATAGTCGCTCTTCAATGCTTCATCATACAATTCCCATGCCTTTGCTGAACGGCCTGTCAGAGAGGCAATATATGAGTGCACCACCCTGCTGAGGGTTGATCCGTGCGAACAGCGGCTGATGTAGTAATCATAGTTCTTCTCCAGGTAGTCATCCGGCAGGCTGTAGCCAAGCTCCTTTATAATTCCAGTCACCGCATCCTCCCCGATATTGTAGAAGCTCATCAGCAGGTCGGCCTGCTTGGACAGCTTGTAGTTGTCGGGCGACCTTCCCTCGGCCTTAAGCAGCCTGTCGAGCCTGTAAATATTGCCGTATTTTTCGCGATAGGCATCCCAGTCCAGCTCCTCAAGGTCGAAATACCCGTCAAACTGCGCGATGATGCCCTCATCAGAAATGACCAGGTTCATTTTCTTCACCTCGTCATGCCATTTCTGAAGCTCATCGCCTGTAAGGCCTGTCAGCTCAAGCACCCGGTCTTTGGCCTCTTTGTCCATGGCATCAAGCAGGTCGAACGCCCTCCTGAAGAGCCACACCACCATTATATTGGTATAGGCATTATCCTTCAGTCCCCCCTCCGCGGCTCCCGGCAGTTTCTCATGAAACTCATCGGGGCCCATCACTTTATGTATCTCATACCTGCCGGTCTTTTCGTTAAAGATAGTCTTGCTTGCCCAGAAGCGGCATATCTCAAGGAACATCTCAGCGCCGTAACCGGATATGAACTCCAGGTCACCCGTAATATTCCAGTAGGTCCATACATTGTACGCCACAGCAATGGATATGTGTCTCTGCATCGAGCTGTAGTCATCGCCCCACTCCCCCGACAGGGGATTAAGGTGGACCACCTGGGTCTCTTCAGATCCGTCACTGCCACTCTGCCAGGGGAACATGGCACCGTTATAACCGTGCTCGCGGGCGTAGTCGCGTGCCGCATCCAGCCTCCTGTAGCGGTACATCAGCACCGATCTTGCAACCTCCGGGAAATGGAGGCAGTAGAACGGGAGTATGTACAGTTCATCCCAGAATATATGCCCGCGGTAAGCCTCACCATGGAGTCCCCTTGCCGGGATACCAAAATCAATATCCACGTTGTGGGGAGAGGTGGCCACCATAAGGTGGTATATGTGCAATCTCAGAAGTTTCTGTGCCAGGCGGTCGCCTTCCAGCTCTATCCCGGTTTTTTCCCAGATCTTCCCCCAGGCCGATGAGCTGTTCTCAAGCAGGCTGTCGAATGATTCCAGTGAAGCAGCCCTGGTCCTCACGTATGAGAGCGGGTCGGGATGCAGTCCGTCAATGCTGTTGCAAAGGCATACCAGCTTTTCCACCTTTACCGTATCCCCCTCCTTCACATCAACGGTAAAGCTTGTATCGACCCGGCCCCTTGTAGTCTTATGGTTGAAAGAGGGGCCGATCTTTTTGCCGTTCAGATGGGACTTCAGCAGTGCCGCTTCGGCAATAACTATACCGCTCTGTTTTGTTTCGGCGCTGACCCACGACAGGGGTCCGTCGGCACCGCGCCGGTGTTTGTGGAGGTGATCCTGGTTAAGCTGCCTGTATCTTTTGACCCCGTCATTTATCACGTCAGCATTCATTCCCGACCTGATGGTTATCTTTGCAGAATAGTTGAGCGGTGTCACCGTATATTCGGCAGCCGCCAGGTAACGGTCATCCATACTTGCCATCCGCCGTGATTCGATCAGGGTCTCCCTCCCCTGCTCATCTTCTGCTACAAGTCTCCGCACAAGAAGTCCGTTACGCATATCCAGCGACCTCTCCATCTCCACTATTTCAGTCTTGTTGGGATTGAACCACCTTTCGCCCTCAATCCTGAAGGTCAGCAAAAGCCAGTCCGGTACATTCACAAAATCCTCGTTCACCACGGTCCTGTCGCCCACATCCGACTCCATCCTGTTAAAGCATCCGGCCATATAGGTGCCCGGATAGTTGACCGGGTTGGCATCAAGCTCCTCTATAGCCCCACGGGTCCCGAAATAACCGTTGCCAACCGTCATAAGCGCCTCGCGTGAACGCTCCCTCACCGGATCATAATCCCTGTAGTTCAGCTTCCACATATCCTCCCTGAGGCCGTGCCTGAACCACTCCTCTATGCCAGCCATACCCCCGATCTCCTCCAGGTCCTCCACCACAATGTCGGCACCGTTGTTACGAAGCTCCATTATATTGTCTTCCCGGGCCACGCCTAACACAAAACCAAAGTTGCCTTTACGGCCGGCCTGCACCCCCGATACGGCATCTTCAACCACTACCGACCGGTCATATGCCACGCCCAGGTTATCGGCAGCCACCGTAAAAATATCGGGTTCGGGCTTACCCTGCAGTCCCATTTCAGCAGAAACCACCCCGTCAACGCGCGTCTCAAAATACTCAAGGAGGTTGACCGACTCAAGCACAGGTTTACAGTTTTTGCTGGATGATGCCACCCCAAGCCTTATACCCGCATTCTTAAGCTCCTTTATCAGCTCAACGGTTGATTCGTATACTTTTGCACCTTCCCTTTCAAGTATCTCATTAAAAGCATCGTTTTTCCTGTTTCCCAGCCCGCAGCAGGTCTCCATCGAAGGATCATCATCCGGTGAACCGAATGGGATATCTATTCCCCGTGATTTAAGGAAAGATTCCACGCCTTTGTAACGGGGTTTACCGTCAACATACGGCAGGTAGTCGCCGGCATGTGTAAACTCCCTGAAAGGCTCGTTATCTCGCTTTTCCCTTTCCCGGAGGTAATCGTCAAACATATCCTTCCATGCCATGGCATGGGTAAGGGCAGTTTGTGTTACCACCCCGTCAAGATCAAAAATTACCGCATCAAAACTGTACTTTTGCATATATATTTTATAATTTAACAAGTTCATTACCCCTGTAACAGTCCGTCAAGTTACAGACAACTATGACCTTTAAAGGGTTAAAATAAAACATAATACAAAGAAAAACCAACACAACGGTGCAGATTGGCCCGGCTTAATATCATTTTTTTTCAACATCACTGTCAATGCACTGATAATCTTATAAAAACAGAGATATGAGCAAACTAATTATTGTTTCAAACAAACTGCCCTACGAGATCATCGAAAAGGATGGTAAGCCTGCGCTGACCGAGAAAACTGGAGGCATATCAGGAAGCCTCAATGCCTTTTCCAAGTACAGCCGGTGCATCTGGGCAGGATGGACCGGCAATGAGTCCGTCGAACTCGATAAGAAGGGTATGAAAGAGATACACCGTATGTACCGTGATAAGAACTGCCACCCCCTGGAATTGTCGTCCGAAGAGATAGACGATCACCATCACGGGTTCTGCAACCAGACCATCTGGCCGCTCTTCCATTATTTCCCGCAGTACAGCGATTTCAGTCCCCGCTACTGGGAAGCCTACCGCAGGGTCAATGAAAAATTTGCGGATACCGTTGCAGAGGAAGCCGGTGAGGGAGACAAGATATGGATACACGATTACCACCTGATGCTTCTTCCTGCGATGATCAGGAAAAGGAAACCGGACATATCGATCGGTTTCTTCATGCACATACCCTTCCCGTCATTCGAGGTAATGAGGATCTTCCCCTGGCGCCAGGAGCTTCTCGAAGGAATGCTCGGGGCCGACCTCATAGGGTTTCACACCTTCGACTATGAGAGGCATTTCATGAGCTGTGTAAGAAGGCTGCTGGGTTATGACAATATTCTCAATACTTTTAAGATAGATGAAAGGGTTGTCAAGATCGACAACTTTCCCATGGGTATTGATTTCGAAAGGATACGTAAGGATGTTGACGGTATCAAGTCTCCAAACGGCAGCAGAACGGATGGATTCGGGAGGCTTTTCGGCCGGAACGAAGGTGACAACGGCGACAGGAAGATTATCCTTTCGATCGACCGGCTCGACTATGCGAAGGGCATACCGCAGAGGCTTGAAGCATTCGAGGATTTCCTGTCACGTAACCCCGGTTACCTGGAAAAGGTCAGTCTTGCCCTGTTCGTTATCCCGTCAAGGGAGGTCGTCGCCGAATACCAGCAGCAGAGAAGGCTTGTGGAAGAGCTGGTAGGCCGTATAAACGGAGAGTTCGGAACCCTCAACTGGATGCCGGTGCTCTATTATTACCGGCCCGTAGCAAGGGAGGAGATGACAGAACTATACACTATATCTGATGTTGCACTTGTCACTCCCCTGCGCGACGGCATGAACCTTGTGGCAAAGGAGTACATTGCCGCCCGCACTGAAGGAACAGGAGTACTTATACTTAGCGAGATGGCAGGGGCGGCAAAAGAGATGAGCGAAGCAATACTGGTCAATCCCTACAGCAACCATGAGGTAGCCTCAGCCATTGGCGAAGCCCTGGCCATGGCGCCCGGTGAACAGAAAAAGAGGCTTGACACCCTGCAGAAAAGGCTGAAGGTATATAACGAGGACAAGTGGGCCGGCGATATACTGAACAGCCTCGAAAATGTCAAGGAGCTGCAGGCCACCAGTCTCACGAAAAAGGTCTCCAAAAACATCTCGGAAGAATTCTGCAAAAAATATTCGGATGCGGGCAACAGGGTAATCTTCCTCGATTATGACGGAACCCTGACCGGTTTTCACAATGATCCCCAGAAAGCGATGCCCGACGATGAGCTGTACTCCATCCTGAGGTCGCTTGTTGCCGACAAAAACAACCATGTGGTGATAATAAGCGGTAGGGACAAGGAGACCCTGGGTAAGTGGTTTGATGAGTTTGACGAAATAACATTCATTGCCGAGCATGGGGTATGGATCAGGGAGCAGGGAGAGGAGTGGTCGATGATAGAGCAGATAGACAAGGAGTGGATGGAGATAATAAGGCCCACCATCAGCTTTTACGTTGACCGGACGCCAAGATCGCTGCTTGAGGAGAAGAACTATTCCCTGGTGTGGCACTACCGCCATTCCGATCCCGACCTTGGGGAGATACGGTCGTGGGAACTCAAGGAGGAGCTGAGGGACCTGGTATCAAACCTCAATCTTGAGATCATGGACGGCGACAAGGTAATAGAGGTCAAGAACTCCGGTATCAACAAGGGCCGGGCCGCGGCTCAGCAGCTTGCAAAGCAGGAGTACGACTATATCATTGCAATTGGTGACGACTGGACCGACGAATACACTTTTGGAGCCATGCCCGGCGAGGCCATAACCATCAAGGTGGGCACCAAATCAACAAGGGCAAGGTACTACACCGATTCAGTCGAAAGTGTCAGGAAGCTGCTGAGGGACCTCGCAGGCAGCGGCAACGGGAAACAGGGATAAAGCCTTAAGCAATGCATTCATACCTGAAGAATCTCATAGCAGAAGGTGAAGGCCAGCATCTCGATTTCAAGTTCGAGATATCCGACTCAAAAAAGATCGCCCGCACCCTCTCGGCTTTTGCCAACACGGAAGGCGGCACCCTCCTTGTAGGCGTAAAGGATAACGGGAGGATAGCAGGAGTGCGTTCCGACGAGGAGTATTATATGCTGGAAGCAGCTGCAAAGTTGTATTGCAAGCCGGAGGTGGATTTCACAACCAGGCAGTGGCAGGCAGACGGCAGGACCGTTCTTGAAGTGAAGATAGAAAAGAGCAGCTCGCCGCCCCACTTTGCCCGTTCTGATGACAGAAAATGGCTGGCATATATCAGGGTCAGGGATGAGAACCTCCTTGCCAACCAGGTAATGATAAGGGTATGGAAAAGGCGCAGCCGCAGGGGAGGCACATTCGTAAGGTACTCGGAAACCGAAAAGATACTGTTTGATCACCTGAGGCAGAACGGGACCATATCGATGTCCACCTTCCAGCGGATTGCAAGGATCAACAACCGCAAAGCAGGCACCATCCTGGTCAACCTTATAGTGCTGGGGCTCATAGAACCCGCATTCGCAGACAAAAAGATAGTCTACAAAATGGTGCAGCAGTAGTTCCTTCAGTCAGCCCTGCCGGTGCGCACCACCCTTATAACCCCTGCCGGCCGGCCCGACACGGTAAGCCTGCAAAGATAGGCCCCGGGAGCAAGCAGAGAACCGTCAAACACCCTTTTGTAGCTCCCCTCAGCGAGAAAACCGCTGAAAACCCTCTTTACAACTCTTCCCTGCACGCACAGTATATCGACCGACACTTCGCCGGCCTCCTCAATCACAAAAGGGATAACCAGATCGCCTGAGAACGGGTTGGGATACCCCGGGAGAAGTCCCCCACCCCCAGCTCCATCCTCACCCCAACCAGGAGCCAGTCCGGGTAAATACAACGGTCCGGTAACCGACAGAGTCCCCTCACGTGCAACTCCCAGAACATGTTCACTGCAGCTTACGGTCAACCTGTTGAGAACAACCCTGAACTCCCCTGTCCACTCCCCCGTCTCAATAGTGAACCCTCCCAGAAGTCCCCCATAACGGTCCGCTCCCACCCCCTTCAGCACGAATGCTGCCTCAAGCATGTTCCCGTCCCTGTGCACGAATGACAGTATATCATCCTGTCCCTGTTGCGGAAACGCTCCGACGGACTGGTATTCGCCGCACAGAGCCGAAAAAGGGTCAGCTATATCCCACATGCCGTCAGGCATACCCTCCACGGCAACGCTGAAGGCCAGGCCGCGGACAGGCATCTGGCCCTCACCATACACACCTACCGTTACGGTGCCGTCATGATCGCCAGCATTCACCCGGAGCACCGAAAGCGGCACAGCGGTATCCTTGCTTCTCTTGGAGACGCTTTTACCGTAATGGAGTCCCACCATCACCAGGTCACGGTGGTCAACCACACCGTCGCCGTTGGTATCGGCCCATGTGGCAGCAGCAGGGATCCAGGCCTCGACGGTACGCGGCACGAACTGCGTGTTTTGCCAAACGGCCGGCGGACCGGCGGTCAGCCAGAAAGTCCCCAGCGGCAGCACATCATCGGCATTCACCACCCCGTCGTTATTGGCATCGCCGGGATAGACGGTAACCGTTGACGGATCGGCATTGATGCCGGTAATATAGACATCATCTATAAGATTCGTGCCCGACGACCCGGTGCTGTTCCCGCTTATGGACTCGTCAGATGTCATAGCCCACCTTATGAACAGGTTCTCCCGGTCCTCAGCCGCTGCAGGCAGCGGCAGCCTGTGGATCACCCCCGTGCTCCACGAGGACCCAACCTCAATGGAGCCCCCTTCGACGGCCACCCATTCGATGCCGTCAGGGCTGTATTCGACCGAGAAGAACCGGGGCCCGGTATTTGAACCGGACTGCCGCGAGGAGAGTTCAAGCATTGTAAAACCCATTGTCGATATTTCCGTAAACCAGTATTTTGACCCGTCACCACCATCGTGCCACCCTGTAGACCTGGCTGCATGGCCGCTGTAGCCCGATCCGAAACCGGTTATATTCGCCCCTGCAGCGCTGAACAGAGCCTCCCTGTTGGCAGGTACAGCTAAGGAGGGCATAAGCGACTCGCCATCGAAATCCCATCCGGCGATAACATACCTGTAGGGCGGCCCGGGCACGATCTCAAGTTCCCCGCAACTGCTCCCGTCGCCATCCCAGGCACCTCCCGTCCCGCCATACACAAACTCCTCACCGCACAGCGAAGCCCTTACCGCCACATACCATTGCTGGGCCGGCCTCATATAAGCTATTTCGGCCGAGAACCCAAGGTTCCCCTCGTCGTCCACCCCTATGAATTCAGCCCCGGTCCACATCTCCTCGTCCCATGTTGATGGATCGCTGCATACAGGGCTGACCCCTATTTCACATGCAGATATATCTTCCGCACCCAGTCCCGATGCAAACAGTGAGACACCGGCCGCGAACAGCTCACCCTCCTCTACCTGCACCACATCATCCATTTCAAGCAGGATATGCGACACCGTCGCGGCAATCACGGGCTCAACAGGAGATGAGACATCGGCGATCGTTGCAAGGCCGTCTTCATTAACAATAAAAAGTCCGGATATCGATATCGATGTTACTCCCGCATGCGCCCGCGGAGCAACCCTGAAGGTTACCTCCATTAACGGGCCTGAGGAGGGGTACTCAGCAGGCACGGTACGTGTTACCGATATCCCTGCCTTACCCTCCGCCAGCAACCCCCCGATTGCCAGTCCCCCTTCACACAGCAATCCGCCGGTTACGGAGATGAATTCAAGCACGGAAGCGTCGAAGAATATTTCCGCGAAAGCGGAATAAAAAGGGGCCTCCCAGTCAAGATGGAAGGTCAGAACCAGGTCATCACCAGCTGCAGGCGACAGGTCGGGTAAGGTAACGGACACCTGCACAGGTGGTTCGCCGTCCCCTGCTCCGTATGAGGCGGGCAGCAGGACCATGGCAATAGCCGCAGATAATATCAAATTCTTCATAACTGATGTTTTGTTTATATTAAGTTATGAAGAACCGGCGGCGAAAACAATATTTCGGAGCACGGAAATAATGAACGGTCGGAATTTACACCCGAGCGGTAAAAGGGGGAGAGCCCCCGGCCGGAAATGAGTCGCCGAATTGTGGCGCAGGAAGTGTGGTGCCGGCAGACTGGCGCGCCATCCGGATGCCCCCGCCCGGTCAGATCAGCGCGCCTCCCGGTTGCGCCCACCCCCGACGGCGACCCCGTCATCCGGTCAGATCAGTATAGCCAGGGCTATCAGCAGGTCGGTGCCTAGCACCGTCATCACATTGTTACCCATCGCGGTGACGATCTTTTTGCTGTCGTCATTATGCCTGATCGCTATAAAGCTGGCATTGAGCGCCAGCGGCAGCGGGATAAGCGCAAGGTATATCCACCGTGAGGCCATTCCGAGCATCGGGAGTGCAATGATGATGCCGAAAGCTATCAGCACACCGGCAGCATAGATATAGGCTGCGCCCTGTTTGCCGAACCTGATCACCAGGTGCCTGCGTCCGCCTTTGCGGTCAGCCTCCAGATCGGGAAACTCGTTGATAAGCAGCAACAGGGAGGTAAGAATACCGGGCGGTATCGATATCAGTATCAATTCGGAGGAGATGACCTGGGAAAGCGGCATCCCAGGCGTGGCTGTCATTGCTATATATGTACCTATCACCACGAAGCTCCCCAGGGTCAGTCCGCTCAGCAGCTCACCCAGCATCATTCTGGCCAGCAACGGTGTATAGAGCACAATTGTCAGTCCCCCGAAAACCGCGATCACCATGATGCTCCAGTGTGCCACCAGCGCGAAATAGATCCCTATTACCGACGCCACCGCAAGTGATGATATTGCGGCAATAAGCACCGAACCTGGTTTTATGCGTCCCGACGTCAGCATTCCGCTGCCGCCGCTGAACGGGCTTCGCACCGTATTGAAATCAATTCCTGTTTTATAATCGGAGTATTCGTTGAAAAGGTTTACCGAGATATGAGCCAGCACCACACCCACCGTTATCATTCCCGCATGCAGAAAGTTGAATTCGCCGCCAACCGACGGCAGGAATTTCCAGGTGATTGCCAGTCCGATCCCTACCAGTAAAACAGCCAGCACCAAAAAATTGGCCCTTATCTGGGCCATCCAGGCTGCAAAAGAAGACAACTGCTTTTCCATCTAATAACTATTTAATAATTAATGTTTTACAACCTTAATATTTAATGCCTTACAACCTTAATATTTAATGCCTTACAACCTTAATATTTTCAGGGCAAAATCCCTGCCCTCCCGGCGCAAGGCATATCACAATAATAACAAATTAAGGTATCGAAGTGTTTAAATACGCACAAATATAACAAGAAAGTCTGAAGTTCACCCGGCGGGTCACCTTTTGCACGGGCCGGGCCGATACGCGTCGACCAGCGGGTGAACCTTTGCACGGGCCGATACGCGTCGCCGGGCGGGTGAACCTTTGCACGGGCCGGGCCGATACGCGTCGACCAGCGGGTGAACCCCGCAGGGTTCTTTCACCCGTACCTCTCAATGTTCATATAGACCGGAAGCGGCTCCATGTTCATCCTGCGCAGGATCGCCGAGGTCTGCCCCAGGTTCCCGGTGAAACCCAGCAGGAAACCGCCCCCGCCCGAGCCGCAGAGCTTCAGCAGGTAGTCGCCCGAAACCAGTCCCCTCTCCCACACACCGGTAAACTCATCAGGGATCATTTCATGCATATTCTCCAGCTGGAACCGGGAGAGCGTGCCAAGCGCACTCCTGAACTTTCCGGCATCACCGCCCACCAGCGAGTCAATCGCATCATTCACAGACGGTATCATCACATCCCGTACCAGTCCCCCAAACACCTCCTCACGGCTCATACTGAGAAACCGTTCAACCAGGGGCCCCGTTTTGCCCGTCCGGCCGGTATCGACAAGAAAGACCGTCATACTCTCGCCACTCTCCGGTTCGGGTATTCCGACCAGGCTTACCTGCCTGTCCCGTCCCACCATCACCGGCCGCCCGAAATAGCAGTTCAGCGGATCCAGTCCCGAGCTCGTACCGTGAAAGAACGACTCCATGGCTGCAAATATCTTTTTGAGCCTGAGCAGATCATCGCCGCCTGCCGTGGAGCTGTTATCGATCCGCTCCACCGCATAGCGGTCATACAAGGCGGCCACCACCGCCCCCGAACTACCCAGTCCGTATCCCTCGGGAATATTAGACTCCAGGAATAATCCACGTCCCACATCCCTTCCCATTACATCCGCATCGATCACACCTTTCAGCCCTTCGCCCCCGCCGTCACGTTCAAGCCAGCCAAGGTACTCCTTCAGAAGTCCGTTCGACCGCACGGCCCTGTTATGGTCGGTGTACCTGCCCCTGTTAATAAAGCCCAGTCCCGCCGTAAAATGCCCGAAAGGCACCGCAAGCGCCATAGACCCTTCAATCACAGAGTACTCGCCAAACAGCAGTATCTTCGAATAATATACAGGCAGGCCCTCTTCGCCGTTTTCCGTTTTATACACAATTCATCGTTTTACAGGATTAACAAAATCGCGGTATGGCCCCTCACCGTTACGGTCATCTATCCACCTGCCGCCGGAGCAGAAATCCAGAAGCTGTTCATCAACAAGTTTTTTTACGCTTTCGCGGAAACGTAACGGATAGATAAGGTGCACGTTCGGGCCCGCGTCGAGTGTGAATGCCACCGGCACTCCGGTCTCCTCCCTGAACCGGCGCACCCTCTCAATGATATCGAGTGTGCCGGGCTTCATCAGGATATAGCCATCTGCCGAGGCCATCATCATGGCATGCAGGGTCATCGCCTCCTGCTCGACGATGGTTACAAATTCATCCATATCGCCGGCGGCAAGCACGTCAACCAGCCTTGCGGTGTTCCTTGCAGCCTGTTCATAGCGAACCGCGCTCCACGGGTTATTATCCATCATGGCATGTCCGCGGCTGCTCGATACCGGCTTGGGGCTCTCGTCCACTATCAGTATCGCATCGCCCATCTCCCTGAATTCTTCGTGAACACTGTCATTCAGGTGTACCGCAAACTCATCGGCCGACCACCCCACAGCATCGGTCCGCCCCCATAGCACGAACCCCGGGTAGACAGACCTCGAGGCGCTTCCCGATCCCAGGCGGGCAACGTATGAAGCCTTCCGCAGAAAGCTCTCATCATCAGAAGGCGACGCAGATATGACCCTCTCCAGGGATGTCAGGCAAAGCGCCAGGGCCGACATTGCCGATGCCGACGAGGCAATGCCCGATGAATGAGGGAAGCTGTTTGACGATTC
>REEN01000031.1 GCA_007695015.1 Marinilabiliales bacterium | reverse complement strand
CTTGTTTCTTATTGTTGTTATTTTTAACCACAATAAGAAATAGATCACAATATTACAAGGTCCATCACGTGCCAGCAGCGAATAACTATTGTCAACCGGAAAATCTCACCGTAAAAGCGGGTATAAGATCAAAACCTTCAACCGGTTGCAGGTTATTAGCCTGCTATTTCCGGAAAACGGTTATTTCGGAGGTTTTGTAGCCGATCCTTATTGCCCTTGCCCTGATTACCTCTCCCCTGACAACTTCAAGGGGTTCGTGGTACAGGTGCCAGCGGTCAGGACCATCTCTACCCTCTACCTGCCAGGCAATGCTTGCCCCTTCGGTGGCACTTGAAAGCTCAAGCATTCCACCGTCAAGGCTGAAGGTTACCGGCTCCGTTTCAGGCTGTACAAGTCCGGGCCACATCATCTGTACCAGGTCATGCTCAGGAATGAAACCCATATCGCCTATTTCCAGTTGCCACTGTGCCAGTGCCCGGCGGAGCTCAAGCAGCTTCTCACGGTGCTCAGGGCAACCGGCCAGGTTGTTCACCTCCCAGGGATCGTTGTGCAGGTCGTACAACTCCTCAACAGGCTTGGTCTTCATCCATATATATGCGGCATCGCCCTCAAGCTCTCCCCTGCGGTCCATCTCAATAAGTTCGGGCGTCATATCTATCTGCTCCCTGTATTCAAGCCTGTAGATAAGCGGCAGCTCAGGGCGGAAGTTCCTGATGTATACATAGCGGCCGTCAATCACCGAACGGCTCATGTCGTAAACCTCATCAAACCTGTCGGCCGTACCGAATGCATACCTGTGGGGCGTATCTGTTTTGTAGGGGCCCAAAAATGCCCTGCCGTGCATGTGCCCGGGCGGTTTTATCCCCGAAAGGGATAATACGGTAGGTCCAAGATCCATAAGCGAAACGATATCTTCAACAACAGTGCCCGCCATCTCGCCGTTCGGCAGCCGCACTATAAGCGGCACATGAAGTCCGCTGTTCCCCACCGCCCTTTTCTGCCGCAGCAGCGGTCCGCCATGATCGCTCCAGAAAAAGATAATGGTCTTTTCGAGGAGGCCATCTGCCTCAAGCTCATCGAGAATCCGGCCAACGTTCCGGTCAAGCTCGGTGATGTTCGAATAGTTGCGGGATACGGCCTCGACAACCGATGGGATAACGGGGAAATATGCCGGAACCGGAACACTCTGCCGGTCGACGAGCATCGGGTCATCCTTCTTCATCCAGATGCGTGACTCGTGGGTGATCTCATCATTAAACACAGCAAAAAACGGAGCACCTTCAGGCCTGTTGCGGTAATGGGCCTGACCACTGCTTTCATCCCATGCAGTGAACGGGGGATTGAACTGATAATCGGTCTTGGCGTTGTTTGTGGTATAATAGCCTGCCATGCGCAGGTACTCAGTAAAGCAGCGCACATATGGTGGCGGCACGGTAGCGTATTGAGGCACCACCCTCCCCCTCTGGTCATACAGTCCGTAATAATCCTCCATATAATCCTCATTCTCCGGAGAGCGGTATGTCCAGTGGGGACCGGTACGCATGTTGTGGCTGCCGATGCTGACCGGGTACATGCCGGTAATAATTGAACTGCGGCTTGGAGCAGAAACACCTACCGTTGCATAGGCATGTTTGTACATGATCCCTTCGGCCGCCAGCCGGTCGATATTGGGAGTGTGAATTCCGGTGGCGCCGTAGCAGCTCAGGTCGGTACTGATATCTTCTACACTTATCCAGAGGATGTTGGGCCTTTCATGAATGACCTCACTCTGCCTGGCTGCGCCGGGCGTGTCAGATGAACGGGTTGTGGCATCCCCTCCTGCAGGATTATCCGGTTGTGCGCCGTGTGAGGCACCGTTGCCGGCAAAAGCGACTGCGCTTCCAGAAAGAAGGATAAAGGTAGTTTTCAGGTTTTGCATGGTCAGGTTTAATTTTTATTCTTTAAAGGTTTAGCATCTTCGATAGCTGTTTTATTTTTCCCCAAAGAGTTCTCTCTACCAAGAAAAAAATCATTGGCTACATTCTCCAATTGCTTTTCAAATAGTGTTGGTTCAACAGGAGATTCTAACCAGTTTACCGGTTCCAGCATCTCAACGGGAAATGATATAAGCCGCTTTTCCACATCTATCTCATTTATAACCGCCTTGCGTTTAGCATGATAAAAAACATCAGGCCAGCTAAACGAGTAGTTTAATGAAATATGCACAATATCAAATATATCCTTTGGTTCATCCCTGTCCACAACGGCTGTTATCTTATTTGCCAGTATATTCAGAGGAGTATCAATTATTCCATAAGAATAAGATAAGGGATTCGAGGCATTATATTCAATATCATTTACGAATTCAATTTTTAATCTGTACCCGTCTTTTTCAATAAATATGCGGGTAAAATCATCGGCAAATAACGCTTCTTCTATGTTGATATTGAAATTTTTACTGATATTACTTTTTAACTCAGCAATATATTCAGGGTATTGGGGATCAGAATTTACAAAAAAATCAAGATCATCGCTGAAACGGTGCCGCAGGTAATATCTGCCAAGTGCAGTTCCTCCTGTAAGGTAAAACGGGAAATTGAAGCCGGAGAACCACTCGAGAAAACTATCCTGGATCCGGTATAATTTCCTGTAATCGTTCTTTGACAAATTCATATTTCTTTCTTAATGATGGAGATCTCAACTTTTTTATGATATCGTCAGAAAGCATATCCTTAATTTCCTGCGGGGTAAAGAGCCGGATTATGGTAAACCAGGGATAAGATTCGAGCAGCTTGCAAAACAGGGCTTCACGAGTATAATGCCCGGCCAGTTTTGCTTCACCTTTAAGAACATTAATAACTTCCTCTTCAGAAATATCATAATCCCAGAGAATTTTTCCCAGCAACTCCTTTATATCATCTGTTCGCATTTTCTGAATATTTCCGGTACAGCAGTTACAAAGATATGATAATTTTAAAACGGGGAGCAAAAGACCGGACCTGCAGGCTGATCAGTGCCTTATTAATAATGTTCTGGCTCGTCCAGGTTAGGAATAGATGAACAGGATGGACTGCAGGTAATTCCAATATGAAAATGGTTGCCGGCCCGCGGTAGTCCGGCCGGCATCAATAGTAAAGCCCCTGTCGAAAAGAAGGAACTACCAAAACCTTCAAATGACAAGGGCTTTTAACCAACCTAAACTAACCTAAACTAACCTGTAACCATCTATTATAACAGACAAACTTATACCTGAAAAGTTTATCCAAGGTTGATTATTTTCTCATAAATAATGTTAACTGATTAACAAAAATCCTGCCACAAATTATTCAATCGACCCGAAGGAGCTGTATATCTGATAACTGCTGCATAGCGACAGATTATTACCTCCGCAGTCCAAATCAGGCTAACATCAACTCATAGCTAATCCCGCCGAAGGTAGCAGAGCTGCAACTTCTTATCTCCGCAGTCCGAAAGGCTGTGTTCCGGCAACTGTCTTACCCTCGCCGTAAAGCTTTGCCCTTACATAGGTGTAGCTTTCCTCCAGCTCGTTGAGATTTATAATATTTCCTTCATATACAACATTCCCGCCTGTTTTCCATACTACCGAATTGTAACCGGTGGCAGTAATTTCAATGGTGGCTCTCCTGTTGTTCACCTTTACCGCTTCTATAACAGGAGGTAGCGGACCATCGTGCCCGCCCGGCGCGTATATGAAATAACTGAGCCCGTTTTCCATCCCCAGGCGCACCTGCTCATGATTCAGCTCGGGCAGGATCAGCATATTCCAATTCCGGCCAATATGCGGTTCTGTATGCATGTCGTCGTTTGAATACCCCCAAACCGGCCTGCCGGGCATCATAACTGTAAGGATTGAATCCCACATATGCCTGTCATTCGGATAACGGTCACCCTGATTATAAACCTCCAAACCAAAAAGATGGTCGTAGTTCCCGTAAACCTCAAGATACCACTGTAGGTTATAATATTCAGGGTTTCTCTCCTGGTAACGGCCAGGGTGGTACAGCATGGTAATTCCACCCTTTGCCGCTGTTGCGTCCAGTGACTCCTCCTCGGTTGCAGTGTTGTTGTGGTCGTTGAAGAAACTACCCATGTGGTGATGCCTTGAAAGTTCGTTTGCCTGGATATCTACCATTTGTAAAGCAACCGGATCACGGTTCTCAAAATCAAAATTATCAGGCATCGTCTCCGGTGCGCTCTCCATCCTGTTGAGCGTGGTCCGGCTCGGCTCCATTTCGGCGAAAGCGGTCCACGGCCACGTCACTTCATTGTGATCGGTAATTGCCAGGATGTCATATCCAAGCTGATGGTACCGGTCCACTACCGTATGAGGATTCAGCCTTCCGTCACTCATAGTGGTATGAGTATGGAAATTGGCCTTGTACTGAATATGCGTCTCCCAGTCAACACTCTCGTAGGGATCTACAATCGTCAACCGGGATGTACAACCCTGAAAAGTAAAAAGTATAACCAGGATAGCGGCTAAAATTCCCGGATATAACTTTGCTAACACGAAAGCTTTAGCATTATCTTCTCTCTTCATTTGCATAAGAAATAGTTTTATTATTTGTAATCTAATAATTTTCAAAAATAATATATCTCGAATTGCATACAGAAATAATCAGTATTATGAAATCATTAATTTTCAGGTGCTGTTACAATAACCATCCCTGTATCATTACAGATCAATCCAGATCACGGGATGGTGTACCGGCAGGTTGCGGATCACTTCAGGATGATCCGGATCTGTGGGAAGCGAATTGCCTTAAACCAGGTTTTCCTGCTCAATCCCGATCTTCTTCAGGGCATACTCACTCTCCTTCAGGTAGTCACCGTACACGGTTATCCAGTGGAAGCCCGGCATCTTTTCAGCCAGCAGCAGGTCGTCGCAGTCATAGCTGATATTGATCTGCGTGCGGCAGATAGGCATAAACGGGTTCTCAACGATCGTTCCGGGCAGACCGATGTACTTTTTGAATGAAAAATCGGGAATGATATTTGTGATTTTCTGTCCAATCTTCATCTCCACCTTCGGAGCCGCGCCGTAATCAGATTCAAAGTGGGTAAGGATCCTGGCGGGTTCGAGGTTTTTCCCGTCCATCCTTCTTGGCGCAGTGCAGTGCGAAATTGTTTTAATACCGCCATGAGGATAGGTAGGGTTACAGAAAAATACCGGTTTCCCGGAAATGTTCGCCATCAGTATTCCCGCTGGTACAACAACAAAGTCGGATTCACAGAAAGCCAGGTAGCCGGCATCATTGAGCAATCCCAGGGTCAGGCAGGCTGCTGTCCGCGAAAGCGGCATAATCGTCCCCATACAATGATTGATGGTTATTGCCCTGCAATTGAATTTCTCCATCAGTCTTTTGAATACATCTTCAAGGACAAAGCAATTATCGACAAACTCCCTGTTGGTTTCAAGACTCACGCCGCTATCACGGAGATAATCAGCGGCTCTGCTTCTGGCCCTTGAAACCGTTGCTTCATCGGCCATTGCCTCAGTAATAAGTTTGCCAAGGTCATCATAGGAAAATTCATGAATATTGAACTTGTATTTCCCGCTTACATGCTTTCCGACAACATCAGCCGGCTGCGACCATGCCGCTGCTCCTCCTATTGCAATAATATTGGTGTTCAGCGTGTTTTTAAGTCCGCAAAGCGACCTGAGCCTCCAGAGCATCTCATCGTGGCTGTCGATAACCACATCGTCGAAGCCGATACCGGGTATGGAATGCCCGTCAGTGTGCCGCCTGAGGTAGCGGGGACTGATTATCTCGTACCACAGGTAGACCGGACCCGATCTGTGGCGGCAGAAAAAGATAATATCTTTACCTGTCTCATGCAAAGCATCAAAGATGCCGCTGCCTCCGCCTGCGGCATAAACAATAATAAGATCAGCCTGTTGCAGTCCCCCGACATTATCAAGGTCCCCTGTTGCCTTTACCTTTTCCACCGGAAGGAAATCAACAGGAAAATCTGCGGCGGACCTCAGTGCGTCAAGCTCGCCGCGGATCCTGACCACTTCGCAGTCCGCATCCTCCTCTGTCTCCAGTCCCCCCCAGTTTCTCCATGAAGTCTGTTCGCGCCGCACAGGCACCTCATGTGTAAGTACCGGCTGAACAACAAGTGGTCTGCGCCTGATCTCAAATCTCTCCGCAGGCTGAACTGAAGCAAGAGCCGACCACGAAAGGCCGGGCAACACAACAGCGCCAAGAGCCGATGTTCCGGTAACCTGCAAGAACTCCCTGCGAGTCACTCCGCCGGGCACCAGGCCGTGCCTGCCCGGCAACTGATCATGCCTGCCCGGCAACTGATCATACCCACCCGGTACAGGTTCATTACCGCCAGACATCTGACCAGCTTCGCCCGGATTGTTTCCATGATGACCGGCACAACATGAGCGAACCGGTCCAAATCCCGCATTTGAAGATGTAATTTCTTTATTAGCCATGACAACCTCCTTTTTTTTAGGTTTTATCAAGAACATGTACGTAATTCATCCCGGACAAAAGAGCCGGTTATCAGCATGGCTCTTGAAGGTATGCAGACTGCTTATATTCACTCAAATAAAAGTAAGCAAAAAACCATTCCATTCAAAACAGAATAATTAAGGACATTACTTTTAACCCTTTCGGTGAAAAGAATGCAAATATCCATAGCTTCGCGAAAGCCAATCCATAATTACCTTTCGGGGATCAGTTGGGTAATAATACCCGGGATTATCGTATAGCTGGATAAAAACCAAAGCCCCTGCCCGATAGAAGGAACTACCAAAACCTTCGCCGGACAGGGACTTTTGCCTTAACCTCAACATCAACCTAAACCAAAACCTAAAATGCCTGCCTGTATTGTAACTCTGTATCTATGACGCTTTACAGGGACTTTCCCCTAATACAACTAACAATAAAAGATCATAACCTGCATCCTCAGGTTTGTCAATATCGGGGCCGCGGAAATACACAGTGCATCAAGTTTTAATCCGACAATGATTTCAATAATGATCAGAAACTAATCCCCATTGGTTTAATAAATCCTCCGATATTCTGTTAAGACAGTCCGGTTGAATATGCATATTCAAGCATATTACTGAATTTTAACAAAAATTACTTCCAAATTGAATTAAGAGTCCAAAAATCCATTTTTGTAATATTAGCTGTACCACCATCAGAATAGAATATCACATCCTGACTATTTGAATCAGGGAATATTCTATTTGTTATTACTGCTTCACCATCATTGACAAACACTTCCACTGAAGACCAATCCACAAAAATCTGTAATCTGATTTTTCCATCGATCAATCTGGCAGGAGCGTCATTTCTTTGACCAAATCTTCTATGAAAACCATCTTCACCAGACCTGGTCCTGTCTACAAATACTGTTCTCCTTAACCTGTCGTATCCAACAAGGGTTTCTTCATTATCTCCCACTCGCAGTTTAAGACCAACCACTTCTGAGCTACCCGGTTCCATTTCAATAATTATTTCATAGGCCTTTCCGCTTATTCCCTCTCTTGACAATAAAAGTTCACCGGAAGAAACTTCTATATTTTCAAGTTGTACATTATTATTGCGCAGAACTTCCAGCTCCTTAACTGGCCTTTGAACAGCCTGTATCTCTCCGTTAACGGTTACTAAGTGAATTGATCGTGGTATCGACTGGGCACTTCGCCAGGGATAAGTAGGAATGCGATTAGCATACATCCAGTTATTCATCCAGCCTACCCATATTCTTCGACCATCTTCTTCAGGAATGTCACTCCAGGTTATTGCAGCATAGAAATCGGTTCCATAATCAACCCATATAACCTCCCCCCCTGCAATGGTCTCATCAGGGATAAATTTTTCTCCATCCCAGTCCCCTATAAAAAATTGAGATCCAGAACCTCCAGCAATCGATCCCGGACTTATATCCACATGAAGAACCCATTTTATATTATCAGGATTGCCATCCACTGCGAGTGGAAAAAAATCAGGACACTCCCAAATTCCGCCGGTGGCACCTGCAGGCCCAAAATCACTTAAAAACGTCCAGTCTTTAAGATTATCGGATGCATAAAACTGTACTTTATGTTGACGCGGGAGAGCTACCACCATAACCCACTGTTCAGTATTTTCCATCCACATCACTTTGGGATCGCGAAAATCAGGATCGTCAAATTCAATTACAGGATTCTCCTTATATTTAGTGAAGGTTTCTCCACCATCAACGCTATATGCCAACGACTGTGCCTGCCAGGTTGATCCATCAGCCCTTGTGTAGTGACTAGTGTAAATTGCAACCAGCGGAGGACGGTCTCCATCACTAAAGCCTGTAGTGTTGTTTTGATCGACTACTGCACTGCCTGAGAAAATGGCCTCTTCTTCCTCTTTTCCGTATGGAATGGCAACAGGCCTATGCTCCCAATGTACAAGATCATAACTTACAGCATGGTTCCAGCTCATATACCCCCATCTATTTCCAAATGGATTGTATTGATGAAACAGATGATATCTCCCTTCATAATAAACCAGACCGTTGGGATCATTCATCCAGTTGATTCTCGGAGTGTAGTGAAATTGCGGTCTGTATTTTTCAGAAAAAGTAACATCAATATCGAGATGTTGATTAATAAGGCTTTTATCAAAGTCAGAACCCGTCTCCCTTATCAGGTTAAAAGTCAAATAAAATATAATTGAAATAACCAGGATAACACCGTATAAAACAAGATTTCTGGTTTTTTTTGCCATTTTGATTTTTGAATTAGTGAATGACAGATTTTGGTTGATCAAATATCCTTATGCTCCGGTTAATAGGTGTCAAAAGCGGCAATATAGAAGCTAAACAGGAATAAAACCACCCTCCTCCCCTCGTTCTTTAAATATCGGAAGCCGTTCCGGGTATGGGAAGCTCCGGATCAACCTCAGGTACAGGTCCCATTGCATATTCGGCCGGCCCGAGCCTCAGGTTTGAAGCCATCATCTCGTCCCAGGTCACTACACGCCCGGTAATGGCGGACTCCCGACCCATAACACCGCACATGGTAGCTGCGGCAAGATCATGCGTCTGGTTGAGCGGGGTGTTGGTACGGATAGCAGTAACAAAGTTGATATGCTCCTCATCATATGATGATATTGCAACCCTGTTGGTAGGCCTGCCCTCCTCATCAAGAGGATATTCATACTCCCATATCAGATTACCGTCATTGTCCCATATCCTGTTCTGGCAGTTGGTGTAACCCTTGGTGCCGAAGATCATAAAGCCGTGTTTGTTATCACAACCGTCAATGCACCTTGTCTTGCAATTGAAGATCCTGCCGTCATCGAATTCATATTCGACGCTGTAAAAATCATAAATGTTTCCGGTAGGCCTGCGGTGCCTTCCGCCAAATCCGAGAGCCTTCACAGGATGCTTGCCAAAGTAAAGGCTTACCATATCGATCTGGTGTACGGCTATATCAACATTGTCACCCCCCGAAAGCCAGTTCCAGTTCATCCAGTCCCTCAGCATCGCCTCCATATCACTCCAACCGGGCTGCCTGTTAACGTGCCATATCTTACCACGGATATCCCATGCATTGGCAGAAACCAGATCGCCTATAGCGCCATTCCGGACCATGTTGCGTGTAGTCAGATAATCGCGCTGGTGCCTGAAGTTGGTCCCCGCCACGACGACCAGGCCTGCAGATTCAGCCATCCTGCCGGCAGCCATCACCGTGCGCACACCCACAGGGTCAACCGCGCCAGGCTTCTCGATAAAAATGTGCTTCCTGGCCTGAACGGCTGCCTCAAAATGCTGCGGCCTGAAATGCTGGGGGGTAACATGTAAAATAACGTCAACATCAGATTCAATAACCTTCTTGTATGCATCAAACCCGACAAAACAGTTCTCTTCGGGAATTTCAACCCCGGCACGTTCACGCAAGGCCCTTCGGCATCCGTCAATGCGGTGCTGGAAAACATCGCCAAGAGCCGTTATCTGAAGGTTGGGGCCGGAATTAAGAAAATTAAAAGCTGCGCCGGTGCCGCGCCCCCCGCAGCCGATAAGTCCCGCTTTCAGTACAGGCCCGTCAGGTGCAGTGTCATAAAAAACCGGAGCAGGGTATCTTTCCCTTCTACCACATGATGAAAGCAAATAACCGGCGCCAACAGCACCGGCCAGTCCGAGAGCGGCAGCATCGCCTATAAATTCACGTCTGGTTTTTGGTTTGGATTTTGTCATTTTAAACTGGTTTTTAAATTGTTATAATCTCAATACATATATTATTATCAGCTACACCAGGGACGGTAGCATTGATTGACATCAGCCTTATTTTATCAAATAATTGCGTGTCAGTCAACCGCCTCAATAACTTAACTACTAAGCAATAAGTCCCCTGCAGTGATCAGCGCACTTCTTCACTTCATCCACTGCATTGCTGCCTTCGGGTATAGTGTACTCGAGCTCAATGTCGGCAGTTATCGGCCAGCCCCTGTCCCTGAGCAAACGAAGAATATCTCCCAGAGGTGTGCTGCCTTCACCGAATGGCATATTGGCGTCGCGCGGCTCCTGGTCTGGTCCGGTCTTGTCTTTTATATGCAGGCTGATTATCCTGTCATGGAACTTTTCGATCACGTGGTTCGGATGCTGACCGGTGGCTCCCCAGTAATGTCCTACGTCAAGGTTAAGCATCAGGTTCTTGCTGAACGCGAGGTGTTCTTCGAAGCTGAATCCGGGCTGGCCTGGCTGGCCGTGATTGTGCATTATGGCAAACATGTTGTGTCTTTCTGCAAAGGGTGCCATTCTTTTGGCAGCATCAATCCCTATTTCGAAAGTGATGCCGCGGGAACCTAAAGTTTTAGCGACGTTGAATGCATAGTCGATCTCTTCATCCGACCAGTTGGGGTTGCCAAGCTTGGTTATGTCGATATTGACACCGGCGTTGTTGTACATATGCCTGAGTTCTTTGAACTTGTCCATTGAAACAGAAAGGCGCCATTTTTTCATCTCTTCGGCATGCCTCTGTCTGGCGGCCATCATCTCGTTCCTCTGCTGCTCGTTCATCTGCACCCCCCTGGCAAAAGCAGGTCCATCATATACCGGTGCGCCGGCATACTCTTCAACAGCTCCTCCCATAAGCTCAACAGATATGAGTCCGGCATAAAGCGCCCAGTCGAGTATGGCCCTGGCTCCGTGGGGAATGCTCCGGTAGCTGTAGGATATTACCCCGAAGGTAACTCCGCCCTGCGGAGCGCTGAAAGATGGCAGCGGACCTTTTGCATATGCAAGTCCCCGGGGAAAGAAAGTCAATCCTGCAAGGGCAGCAGCGCCTCCAAGGAATTTGCGACGCGAGATAGGGTTGGTTTTGTTCTTGCTCTCCATAATATCTGGTTTTTAGGTTTGATTATTTTAATGATCTGGCAAATTATCAAATTATGCTCACCTGAAGTCGTTCACCGCAGGCATTATTTCCTAAATAATGTTAACGGGTTAACAAAACCGAGCCGTTAACTTCCGCCGAAAGGCAATAATCCAGGGCAGCAGATCACAAGTTATCCGGCACGAAGGTCATTGTTACCGGCAGTCCTTTATCCGGTTCAACCATGAAGTTGTCGATAATCAGCTTCAGCTCGATCTGATCATAGTCCGCTGCATTGTCAATGTATACCGGAACGCTCCGGTAACCGCCGGCCGGAACGGTCGTTGTCCTGAAGAATTCAAAGCCGGGCTCGTTGCCGCGTGCCTTTGAAATCTGCATGGGGATATCGGTGGGGTTGAAGAGCATTATGCTGTAACTTCCCCTGTGCCTTGTTACCGACCTCACCTGGAGCATCTCTTCAAACAACGCCTCAAGTATCCACTCCGGGGCCACAAGCCTGTCTTCGAAATATACCGCTGTACGGCCGGCAAACAGTGCCTCCCTGATCCCCTCGGCAGACCTGTCCTTTGCAAAAACTAGTGTCATGGGACGTCTTTCTCCACCGTGAATGTCGTAATCGAGGTTGATCGGGCCGTGAACGTCGGTTGTGCCAATCATCGTGAGGTTCTTTTCAATGCACCACATATGGGCCTCGGGGTAGTAGGACCCTCCGTTCACCACCTCAATGCCATGGAGCATACCGTTCTCCAGCAGCCAGGTGTGCTCGTCCCACCAGAGTGTGGTGTCGGGTTGCTGGCGCGCCCATCCGGGATGGTTCCAGAAGATGAAGGCGTCCTGCTCTTTTGCAGCCCTGAGCGCATCACGCCAGTCCTCTTCATCAACCGGATTGGCATCTTCCAGGAATATGGCGTTGAAATGTCCCGGCGGCATGCCACGGGTGATCTCGGTGCCATGAATAAGGATGATGTCCATCTGATCGGCCAGCGGCTTTGCAATTTCGTAAGCACGGTTGTGGTCAGAAATTACATCATTGCGAAAGGGCCTGTATTCTATATGGTCGGTTATTGAAATGGCATCAAGTCCTTCCCTCCATGCTTCGTGAACCCTCACGGTGGGCCAGACGGTCCCGTCTGAGAACACGGTGTGGATGTGGGGATCGTACTTCAGGGTCTTGTAACCGGGTATTTCAGGTATCCTGATGGTGTCGCGCACCTGCGCTTCACTGGAAAAAAATATTCCCAGAAAAATAA
>REEN01000030.1 GCA_007695015.1 Marinilabiliales bacterium | reverse complement strand
CCGTAAGCACAACATTCTCCTGGTACACCCCGCCGAAGGCGTATTTCCTCGACTCGATGAACCCCAGGGAAAGCATTACCGAAATGCTTGCAACCCATATCACCAATGCAACAACACCAAGTCCCCCGTCTTTCGCCTTTAAATTAAATACAAGTTTAATGCCGCCGTATATGATCGACACGAGCGGTATGATCACGGCAAAGAATAGAGCAACCAGGAATACGGTGAGGTTGACCGGCTCAACAAAAGCCGACAGGAACTGGCTCAGAGGGAAAAAACTGCCGCTGAACCAGCCGATGCTGAAGATGGTTGACTGGAAAAAGAACACCCCAAGGAAGCTCATCAGAACCACAAAACCGGCAAACACAAGTGCCACACCAACCAGTATCAGCACTATCCTGGCAACGACCAGGAATATCCTTCCTATAACCTGAAAAATCTCTTCGACCGAAGAGCGCGTCCTTTTGTAGCCTTCGCTCTTCTCAATGTTTTTCCAGTTGGCTTTTACATCCTCATACTCCTGTTTGACACCCTTCTCTATATTCGAGATGGTGACCTTCTCTCCCCTCATCTCAAGCTTCTGGGCTATGGAGATGGCCTTGGGTATGGCAATCCACAGTACGATATAAACAATTCCCCATACACCACGTCCCAGGATGAACAGGATGACAAACAGAATTCTTAATATAACCGGGTCGATCCCGAAATAGGCGCCAAGTCCCCCGCAAACGCCTCCCAGCACAGAGTTGTCAGGATCCCTGTAAAGCCTCTTTGAAGTCCTTGTTGTCCGCCTGGCCTTCTTTGCACCGCCTTCAGATTCGCCTGCAATCTCTTCAGCCTCTTCAACAAATTCACTTGGATCGCCCATTATTGAAGTTACTTCTTCCACATCTTCAAGGGTTATCGCCTCCTTCTTCTTTTCAGAAACCTTTGCCTGGAAAAGTTCGGCCATCCGGGCTTCAATGTCGTCAACAATCTCGTTGCCCCCATCCTTTTTACTGAAGTAGAGTTCGACCGATTTCAGATAGCTGCTGAGCCTCTCATATGCATCCTCATCAATATGAAAGATCACTCCGCCTAAGTTTATTTTTATTGCTTTCTTCATTTCAGTTGGGTTTTATGATTTTGAACGGCTCCTTTTCCGGTTAATTGAATTTACCGCAGTGATAAGGTCCTCCCATGACTTGTCCAGCTCTACAAGGAATTCCTTACCCTTTTCGGTAAGCGTGTAGTATTTCCTGGGAGGGCCCTGCTGCGACTCCTCCCACCTGTAGCTCAGCAGACCCGCATTTTTCTGACGGGTAAGCAGTGGGTACATGGTGCCTTCTACAACTATCATTCTGGCATCCTTCAACTCATTTATGATGTCTGAGGCATATGCATCATTCTTTGCAAGTAATGACAGTATGCAATACTCAAGCACCCCTTTCCGCATTTGCGCTTTAGTGTTTTCGACGTTCATGTTTTTTGATTTTAATTCAGATCTTCAGGTTCTTCTTTACATTCTCAAACTCTTCCTTTACAGCCCGGCCAATGCTTGAGATATTGACCGCCTCTCCTTTCATCTCCAGCTTCTGGGCAGTGGTAACCGCCGGCGGAACAACCAGCCACAGAATTAAATATATCAGCACCCCCGAGAACATTCCAATGGTAAGAACTATAAAAATTATCCGTATCCACACCACATCAACGTTCCAGTATGCCGCAATCCCGCTGCACACTCCGCCAAGCACCCGGCTGTCAACATCGCGGTATATCCTGCGGCTCCCTCCTGCAGCATGGCTGCCGGCACCGGCATCAGACCCGCCGCCATTTTCATCGCCACCGGCATTCTCGGCAATATCTTCAGGATTGCCCATCACACCAATGACGTACTCAATATCTTTAAATGTAACCGGACTGGCAACAGACGACCGGCCCTGGGCAAGAAGCTCTGCAAGCCTTGCCTCTATATCATTCATTATCTCTCCCTTCTCCTCCTCATCAGGAAAATGGTTCTCTATCCGGTCAAGGTACTTTCTGAGCAGTTCGTAGGCATCTTCGTCAATGGCGAAGACCGTGCCTCCAAGATTTATTGTAATGGTTTTTTTCATACTTATTATAGATATTCATAATACCTGCCATTGCATGCTTATATTCATTGCAAAGATATATCATTTTTATATTACTATGCAATACATAGTACTAAATTTTTTTAAATTATTTTGCCCGGCAGATTGTTAAGCTCTGAACACCTGACTGTTGCCTTCTGAAAAAAATTTGCTATTTTTATCCGGATGCTGCCCGGCGGCAAAAACCACCGGTATCAGTCATTCTGATCCGGGCCGGCGACAGAAACCGCCGGGAACAGTCATCCTGGTTTGGGCCGGCGACAGAAACCGCTGGTAACAGTCATCCGGCCGGCGGCAGAAACCGCCGGAAACAGTCATCCGGCTGGCAGCAGAAATCACTGGTAACAGTCATCCGGGCCGGCGGCTGGTGCATTGACCCGCCGCGCCCCTGCACAACCGGTTAAAAAACAATCATCATGGCTACCTATACCGGCAACATAAGAAAGATGAGATCGGCGCTGACCGATCCGGTCTCCTATTCTCTCCCTTTCGGGGAAGAGAACGCCGATATGAATGTTCTTATAGGCAGCGAGCTGTCGCTCGAATACCTGGGAGAGATCCACTGCATTGGCTGCGGACGGAAAACCAGCAAATCATTCGCACAGGGATACTGCTATCCCTGCCTTCTCAATTCTCCCGAAACCGATAAATGTATTCTGCACCCCGAGCTTTGCGAGGCCCACAAGGGGATATCGCGCGACATGAAATGGTCGGAAAAGCACTGCCTGCAGGAACACATAGTCTACCTGTCAGATACTACCGGACTGAAAGTGGGTGTTACCAGGTTCTCCCAGGTCCCCACCAGGTGGATAGACCAGGGGGCCACACGGGCTGTCAGGATCGCCAGGGCGCCCGACCGTTATACCGCCGGCACCATCGAGGTGTTCCTTAAGGACCACTTCCGCGACAAGACAAACTGGCGCAACATGCTTATGAACAGGCAGGCCGAAAAGCCCGACCTGGCGCAGGAGAAACGCCGGGCATCAGCAATTCTTGAAGAGAGGTTCGGCCGTTACCTGGTTGACGACAATGAGGTCACCAGCGTTAACTTCCCCGTAAGGGAATACCCTTTAAAAATAGTTTCGCTCACATTCGATAAAACACCGGAGATAAGGGGCACGCTGACGGGAATAAAGGGCCAGTACCTGTTACTTGACGGGGGGAGGGTGCTGAACATCAGGAAACACAACGGATACAAGGTGCGGATGGTAACCGCCTGACAGGGTCGCCGGCAGTGGGGCGAACAAACTAACCGGCGGTGCAGGCTGGAGGCACATACGGCTGCCCGAAACGATTGCAAAGCAGAATAGCTGACCGGCAGTGCAGGCTGGAGGCAGATGATTACCCGGCAGGCTGCAGCGGCGTCAGTCCGTTATGCTTAAAAACATCCTTAAAGCGCGGATTTTTACCAGTTGGTATGACATAAAAACATATTTTTGCAGATGTGCCGTTATTTTAACGGTAAACTTTCCGTGAGTTTTTTCTCATGGCAGGGTCCGGAAGACAATAAATCAAATCTAAATATATTCAAATGAAGAAACCCGTTAGAACCATTCCAAGAAGGAAATTTCTGGAGATGAGCATGAAAGGGGGACTGCTGGTAGCTGCCACACCCGCCCTTATGAACCAGCTTATCTCCTGCAGTCCCGCCGTGAACGGTGGACCGGGACTCGATACAGACAAGTCGGTTCTCGACAAGGTAATTGCAAAGGCACTGGCCCAGGGAGGTGAGTTTGCCGATGTTTACCTGGAGAACCGGATATCAAGACAGATCATAATGGAGGAGTCGCTTTTCAGGAGCGGCCTTTACGGTATAAGGCAGGGCGCCGGGGTAAGGGTCGTTGTTGGCGACAAGACCGGGTTTGCCTATACCGATGAGATCACAGAGGAGAACCTGATGAGGGCGGCCGAGGTGGCCTCCTACATTGCCCGCAACACCGACACCATCACTCCCGTGAACATCGCAGGAGCCGAACGTGAATCGTTTATTACGGTGGAGCAGCCGCTGAACCAGATTGCCGACGAGAGGCGGATCGAGATCATGGAGAGAGCCAACCAGGCTGCCATGGACTATGACCCGCGCATAAGGATGGCAAAGATTGATTATTACGACCAGACAAGGGGCAGGGTTATCGCCAACAGCGAGGGACTGTACCTTCGCGATGAGCTGCCGCTCATGTTCTTTATCGTTGAGACAATGGGCGACGACGGCACCAACAGGCACATGTCGCGCGAGCGTATCAGCGAGCATGCAGGATTTGAGATGTTTGAAAGAAACACCCCCGAGTCTGTCGCCCGGCGGGCGGCCAGGGAATCGATCGCCATGCTGGGAGCAGAAGATGCACCGGCCGGCATGATGGATGTGGTAATGGAGAACGGCTGGGGCGGAGTGCTCATTCATGAAGCGGTGGGGCATCCGCTGGAGGCCGACAATATCGCCAGGGGAATAGGTGCATTTACCGGCAAGGTTGGACAGAAAGTGGCCACCGAGCACTTCACAATGGTCGATGACGGTACCATACCCCACATGCGGGGCACCATCAACTACGATGATGAGGGGACACAGGCCCAGCGCAACGTTCTCATCGAAAACGGCGTTCTCCTGGGTTACATGACCGACATCCTGAGCGCCAATCAGCTTGACATGAAACGTACAGGCAACGGCCGCAGGGAAACATTCAGGCACATTCCCATACCGAGAATGACCAACACCTTCATAGAGAATGGCAACGACAAACCTGCCGATATACTGGCCTCGACAAAAAGCGGACTCTATGTACAGAGCCTAAGTGGCGGAAGCGTGAACCCGGTAACCGGTGTTTTCAACTTCACCTGCCGTGAGGCCTACCTCATCGAGAACGGTAAAAAAACAACCCCCGTCAAGGGGGCTACCCTCATAGGATCATGCATGGGAGTAATTTCCAATATCGATGCCGTGGGTGACGACCTCGATTTCGGACCAGGCATTTGCGGGAAGGGCGGACAGTCGGCCGAAGTAACGGCCGGACAGCCAACACTCCGTATCAGGGGAATCAATGTAGGCGGAAGCCGCGTATAATTTTGAATAAATAAAATACAACACCATATGGACTACAAGGAATTAACAGTACAACTGGTTAACAGGTGCCTTCGCCAGGGGGCAGATGCCGCAGAGGTTTATCTTCAGACCGGCAGGAACCTCTCCGTCAGGGTACGCAACGCCGATATTGAGACAATCCAGGAGGCCTCATCAAGCGGTATCGGATTCAGGGTTATGGTAGACGGCAAGATGGGATTCAGCCATTCCAATGATCTCAGCCGCAGCGCCCTCGATAACACGATAAGCCGGGCCATAGCCTTTGCAAGGCTCACCACTCCCGACGACAGCAATGTTCTCCCTTCAGATACCGGGTTTACCGATGTTGAGGGGCTGTATGACCCGGAGATTGCCAGGGTAAGCATGGACAGGAAGATTGACATGGCATTGGCACTGGAGGAGATGGCCATGAAGGACCCGAAGATTACCCACAGCTCGGGAGCATCCTGGGGCGAAAGGGAGGGCGAGGTGTTCATCGCCAACTCCAACGGCATATCCAAAACCTATAAATCATCAATGTGCTCAGTGGGAGTGGGCGTGGTGGCCCAAAAAGAGGACCAGAGGCGTACGGGCTTTGAGTCGAGCAGCCGCAGGTTCTTTGCCGACCTGGAGCCTCTTGAAGAGATTGCTGAAAGTGCAGCACAAAAGGCGTGGGAGCTTCTTGACCCGCGTATGGTATCCACACAGAGAACGGCGGTTATATTTGATCCATCGGTGGCCGCATCGCTGCTCAGGGGCGTCATTGTTGCCATCAACGGCGAAAGGGTGCTCCAGGGGGCCAGCTTCCTGCAGGAATCCATGAACCAGCAGTTCGCCTCTCCGCTCCTTACCATCACCGACGACGGCACCGTTCCGAAAGGATCGGGCAGTTCACCGTTTGACGGCGAGGGAGTGCCGACAAGAAAAAGGGTGCTCGTTGAGAACGGCGTACTCAGGGGTTTCCTCTACAACACACAGGTGGCCGCAAGGGCCGGCACAGAAAGCACAGGTAATGCCTCGAGGGGCGGATATACCAGCCTCCCCGGCATAGGCACACATAACCTCTATCTGGGCACCGGCGACCACAGCCAGGAGGATATCATTGCAGCCACGAATCGGGGACTTCTTCTGAAGGGAGTAACCGGATACGGCATCAACCCCGTTAACGGCAACTTCAGCGGCGGCGCCACAGGCTTCTGGATAGAGAACGGCAGAATTGCATATCCTGTTGAAGGACTGACCATCGCGGGCAGTGCCTCGCAGATCCTTAACGGGATTGACATGATGGGCAATGACATTGACATGAACAGGGCATTCGCCTCACCTACTTTCAGGGTGGCCGAAATGCAGATAGGAGGAGCCTGATCAGGGCAACACACCGGCCGGCGACGATCACATCAGGTTCTGCCTGCAGGCCGGGTAAATGTGCCAGGAGCTCCGCACAGGCCGTACCCCTTGATCAGGGAAGGTCAACGGTGGAGGCCGGCCCCTGCTGGTTCACGGGGATCTGGCTAACCAGGCGTATATCCGAAACATCGGAATAGTCATACTGGTATAGTCCGTCATCACCTATCAGCAGCAATATGCCTCCCGCCGGAATTACATCCCATGCATGTATCCCGGGGAATTCCTTAATAATATTGCTTTTTATCGCATAAGGGTTGGCGGCGTCGTAAACCGTCATACCATTCTCACCCTCGCAAAGGAAGAGGATACCATTGTCTATGCCCAGTCCGTAAGGCTCATCCAGCCAGTGGAAGGCTATCAGCTCAGGCTGTTTGAGATCGCTTACATCGATTATGTCGAGCCGGTTGATACCCCCGCCACAGATGGTGCCTCCCCTGAGGGTCACATAGGCTATATCATCTTCCACCACCACGGGGTCGCATGCCGTAATGTGTGTGTATTCAGACACATATTCAGGTGATGCCGGCTCGGCCAGGTCATAGATAAACATGCTACTGCGGCCCCCTATGAACATCTTGTCACCAAGAATAAATATGGTCTCGATTACAGAATTTACCCCGTGAGACGTCAGCTTCACAGGCATTGCGGGATCTGCAATATTAAAAACATTGATCTTCCTGTCTTCGATCCCGTAAAGGTAGTTATCGAAAATGCCGAACCTTGCCATCGATCCCCCCTTGCCGGCAGCCGTGCCGGTACCCTGCCAGCCCCCCGTTCCACCCGACAACTGCATGTAACCGGTATAGTAGAGTTTTGATCCAAACCATCCGGGAGACGGATACCAGTGCTGGCTTGTCACCCTCTCCCTGCGCCTTTCCATCTCCCATCCGGTAACAACACCTTTGGCAGTGTAAACCTGATCGGCCGGCAATCCGGGCTCTTCAGTTTCGGGGATACTATACGGGAACACATCCTTCAGCCTTCCTGCTTCCCGTATATTTTCCAGGTCGTCAATATCCAGAACAACCAGGTCGGTATAGCTGTCGACGAAAAGATACCGGCCCTTTACCGACATGTCTATATTACCCGGCACGTTTATAAACCCTGCCGCTGCGGGAGCAGCAGGGTTGCTGTTGTCAATAATATGAATTCCCTTCATATATTCGTTTACGAAGATCAGTCCCTTATGCAGATATATCTTCCCGGGACGCGAAAGTTCGGCAGAAGGAACCAGGGCAACTGATTCCCTGAGCTCTTCCCACGACATATAGACCGGCACCATAATGTCATATTCCTGGTACTTCCTGTCCTCACAGCCGGCCAGCGTTAACAGTCCGGCAATAAAGACAATGGCAAAAAGTCTGCTTGAAGACATTTTTTTTGGTTTAAGGGGATGATGCAGTATATTAGTCAAGATTTACGAACTATATAATATATTATAAAGATGCAACTTGTTTAAAAATAGTTGCAACTTTTTATACAAATTCTGCATCTTTATTTTGGGCACATAATTCATGAGACAAATGACAACCCTGCAGACAAATGAAAACCCTCCAGCAAACTCGAGCCATACAACCAGATGATCTCTCTGCGCCCTGCCGCTGCCGCAGTATCAGGGGGATCATCATAACAGCCGTATTGCTGTTCACCTGCCCTGTGCTAATTGGCGCTCAGCCAGGTGACCAGCCGGCCGCAAATGACAGTTCGCCGGGATACCCTTCCGGCTTCTTTTCACAGGCTTCAGCAGGATTCCTTGCCGGCAAGAGTCACCACGGCGACCCTGCGGCCCTGTCGGTCTTTTCCCTTCTTGCAGCATCCAGGGTGAATCCGTACTTTTCATTCGGACTCGGCACAGGGATGGACCTGCTCGAATACATGGCGGCACCAATATACGGTAATATCCACCTGCATCTGCAGGTCGACAGGACATACCACCCATACCTGTTCTTCAGGTCGGGTTACTCTTTCCCACTCGGGAAAGGAGATGACGGTCCGGTTTATAAATTCGACCGCCTCGGGGGGTACATGCTTGGCACCGGTGCCGGCATACTGCTGCCCGGCGACGATGATATCAGGTTCTACCTGCAGGCCGGGTACAGGTACCAGGAGCTCCGCACAGACCGCACCCATACAGATACCGGTGTTGTAATGAACTATTCTACATTCTACAACCGGCTCGAGCTGACCATAGGGGTGTTCTTCAGATAGATCCGGGCCATTCTTTCTATGATAAATTCTGCCCGCAGGCTGGCAGAAACTAAGGGCCCGCAAGAGAACTGATCAAGTTTAAATTATCGTGATAATGAGCATCAATAACTATAAAACATCAGCCCCGTTAATAATTTTGTTCAGCCTGGCAATAACAGCCTCCTTCTCTCAGAATTACCATGACAATGCACCAGGTGTAATACCGGATTTTTCATGGCCCGAAGGTATAGAGATGGCTATCAGCCTTACCTTTGACGATGCCCGCCTTTCACAGGCAGACAAAGGTATACCGTTACTTGATAAATATGATGTAAAGGCTACTTTCTACGTATCACCCGGTGCAATGATGCAGCGTCTGGATGCATGGAAGCAGGCTGCCCGCAACGGGCACGAGATCGGAAATCACTCCCTGTACCATCCCTGTTCCGGCAATTTCCTGTGGGCCAGGGACAGAGCCCTCGAGAATTATACACAGGAGCAGATGAGGCAGGAACTCGATTCTGCCAACAGGCTCATATATGAATTACTGGGTCTTCAGCCGGTTTCATTTGCGTACCCATGCGGGCAGACGTTTGTCGGCCGCGGCATGAATACCAGGAGCTATGTGCCCGTTGTAGCCTCTATGTTCCGCACCGGCCGTGGATGGCTTGGTGAGGCTCCGAATGATCCCTCTTTTTGCGACATGGCACAACTGACCGGTATGGAGCTGGACGGCAAATCCTTCGAACAGATACTCATCCTCATCGAAAATGCCAGAAACAATGGCCATTGGCTGATCCTTGCCGGACACGAAACAGATAACCAGGGCAGCCAGACATCCTACCTGGAAACGATTGAGGCAATCTGCAGGTATGCTTCCGATCCGGCCAACGGCATCTGGATCGATAATGTCGGTAACATTGCCACATACATTACCGGGCAGAGGGGAGAGTAACTCACTTGGTGTCAGGTATCCCAATGAAAAATGTGGCCTTGTTCCCGGCCCGGGAGGAAATGTGAAACATGGACAGGGCTCCGTGGTTAGAATTTTTTGCGATTACAAACTCTTCACATCAGGAATTGCTCAAAATTATCCTTGTTTACAATTTGCTGTTCGGGGTGGTACGCCTGAGTGAAGGTTTTCGAGAATTTTGCCTTTGCTTTTACATTCCATTTAAACTCATAGGCATATATTTTACCTCCCCTCTCTTCAATATAATCAATTTCCTGCTGCTGTGCAGTGCGCCAGAAGTAAGTATTGGCATCCACCTGTTTGTTCATTAGATATTTATAACGCTCACTAACCAGAAAATTTTCCCATAAAATACCTGTATCCTGACGCAGGTTAAGTGGATTATAGTTTGAGATAAGGGCGTTTCGAATACCATTATCGTAAAAATATATTTTTCTGTTTGTACTTATCTCATTTCGTAAATTCCGGCTCAAAGGTTCCAGTCGGAAGATGATAAAGGCTTTCTCCAGCAGATCAATATAGGCTGCTATAGTATCCTTGTTTACCCTCAGGAGATTGGCAAGCTCATTATTCGAAACCTCATTACCCAGCTGTAATGCTAGTGCCTTTAAAAGTTTGGGCAATAATTCTGGCTTGCGTATTGATCGTATCGCCAGCAGATCCTTGTACAAATAGCTGCTGCTAAGCTGTTTCAAAACGGCCTCTTCATTTCCTGTCTGATTGATTACATCGGGATACATACCATAAATCAAACGCTGCTCCAGTTGTTGCCGGGCCTTCAGATATCCATAGTGGGTACGAAATTCATACCAGCTGATTGGCAGCAGTAAATACTCCCATTTCCTCCCCGTTAGAGGTTCATTGATCTCATTTGCTATTTCCAATGATGATGAGCCACTAACCAGTAATTGAGTGCCTTTAATCCGGTCAGTAATTATCTTCAGGCTAAGTCCTATATTCTTAACCCGCTGAGCTTCATCAATAAATACGAGACGATGACCTGAAACAAGCTGCTTAAGATTTTCAAAGTTGGCATCTTCCAGCCTCTCGCGTACAAGTACCTCATCACAATCCAGCAGCAGGAAATCACCAGTTGCCGATGCAATTTTTGTAAGCAAAGTGGTTTTGCCTGTTTGCCTTGGACCAAGCAAGACAATGGCTTTTCCTGAATTAATGCGACTTTTTATTACATTTTCAAGTTGCCTTATTATCATTTTCAGGTTTTGTATTGGCCATTTATTATAATTTTTAGCTAATATAATCGCAATATATCAAAAATGCAAATATCTTAAATGGTTTATAAATGCCGCGGAAGGCGGGTGGAATTTAACCACCATCTGGAATATTGATGAAGGAAACAGCTATCCCTATCTGCTGTGGCAGGAATGACATTAACAGCATAATATGTATGCGGCTGTTTTCTAGGCCGTTAGGTTAAGTCTTGACTTTTGCAATTTATGTCATTATTTAATCACGTTTGTTTATCAAACAATTATATATTAAGTTTATAAACGGAATAAACCATTTGTTTTTTTTGAAAACAGGCACCATTTCTTTTTGATAAACGGCTTTATTCGTTAAGAAATAACCTGAAATATTTAAAAAATTAGAAGACATGAAAGTAGAAGATTGTTTACCGTATATGTCTAAGATGTATTTGGGTAGAATCATTGACAGTATACTAAAAGAAGGTGTTCCAAAAGGAGATGAAAAGCGGCTTAGAGAGCAAATCATACAGAATAAGAATGAACTGGAAAGCGAAGAACGCATTAATTCTTCTCTGAATCTACGTCATGTGAATAGAGCAACCAGGATATTGTTTGAAGAGATATTGACAATTCTGTTGGAGTTGCCAGATATGAAGGCTAGTGATATCTCTCTATATGATATGATAATTAACTATGAGAAAGATATTATAAAAAGAGCCGGGCAGGAAGATGCTTTTAGTTATTCTGATGACAATGCTATTGACATATATCAAACTGTTCTCCAAGTTGCTCTTGAAGATGATGATATTAATGAATTTGAATTTGTGCTTCTTGAAAAACTCAGAATGAAGCTAAAAATCAGCAGAATTGAAAAGCGTTTTGTTGAAACCAGGCTGAAAAAGTTTCCCAAAAGCAACAATAAAACGCATAGCTTGGATGAGTTTAACGAAGCTCTACGCTATCTGCAATCTAGAGGGATCCTGTTCTATTGTAATAAAATGGACAACGGGAATGTTGTTGTGCTGCCTGATGAGATCGCCATTCATATAAAACCAATCCTTGGTTTTGAGATGACATCTGATGCACAACGCAACCTTTATGATAAACTTTCAAGCAAGCAATTATATACTGCTTTAACAAATCAAGAGTTACCTGTTGCCGGCTCCAAACAGGAAAAAGCAGAACGACTTATTCATGTAGGCACAAAGCCATCTGAAGTTCTGGGCGCACTTCAAGTATCTGATATTACTAAAATATGCAAAGGTTTACCAGGAGTTAAGGTGAGTGGAAGCAAGGATGATAAAATTAACAGGATTATAGACTTCTATTGCTCGCTTACCAATAAAGAACCCGAAGAGTCAAAGGATGAGCGAGCGGTTTATTATCAATACTTTGAAGAACTGGCCGCAAGAGATAACAAAACCTTACTGGGCTTGAAAATAATCCAGAGAGATAGAGACATGGAATCTGCTTTTGAGAAAGCAACAACCTATATGTTTGAAAATAAATTCAATAGAGAGCCACTTCAACTTGAAGGAGTAGACCATGCAGACGGAGCAATACTAATGAAGAATGGTGAGCTCCTTTTATGGGATAATAAAGGCAAGGAATCGGTTTACAAGTTTCCTAAATCACATATAAATCAGTTCAAAAGGTATATAAGAGAATCCACGAAAAGGGTCAACATATTTCTTGTGATTGTGCCCAATGTGGATAGAGACGCTTGTACTCAAGCAGCTAGGGAATTGAAATACTCTACAGATACTGATACAGATGTTGCAGTAATTACAGCATCCAATCTAAAATATGTTGCTGAAAACTGGACGAAGTTTGGGAAAAAGAATTTATTTGACATGAAAGTTTTCAACTACACCGGTGTTCTTGACCGACAAACCCTTGACCAACAGATGAAGTTAATATTAAAATGAGTATCCTTATTAGCTTAACACTTTTTTGTAAAGTAGAAATTTCACAGTAAATAATTAGTAAAAATATAGCACTTTCTTTAGTTATT
>REEN01000029.1 GCA_007695015.1 Marinilabiliales bacterium | reverse complement strand
TATACCATAAATCATTGAATATTATGAAAAAGAAAATAATTCTTGCATTGACGGCATGCTTATTTGCTGCCGGATCAATAATTAACACCCATCTGGCACAAAACAATCACAACATTGATGTATCACTTGCTGATATTTCTGTCATGGCGCAGGCGGATGGGGAATCTGGATGGGGTTTATGTTTCTTAGTACAGGAGGTAAACTATCATCCACATGGAGATGGTTGTAAAACAGATATGGTTATGATTGCTGATTGTTGGAAAGATTATCCAGAGGCTTGGATGGATTTTTGTCAACGTTCTACTGTAATTTACGAGCTTGATGATTGTCAAGAAACAATGACACTTAAATACTCTAGTGGTGGTATAACAGTCTGTGGGTAACCTATTTTCTGATAGTTAAAATATTTGGTATCATTTCAGAGTATTAAGTTTAATCTTTGAAATGATACCAATATACTTCAACAACTGACTCTTTCAAATAAAATCTTTTACTTATGACATACAGGTTTTTTTTTGGCCTTTCGCTCATAATATCCATTTATTCCTGCTCAGTTAAAATGGAAGAATCTGAAATAGGAAATGGCTTTATAAATTTGGATATTGAAACCCTAATATCTGATGAAGCAGTATATTTTTCTGAGTTATTTTCTGGCTTTCATATTATACCCCTTGAAACAAAAGAGAACGTGGTTCTGGGCAATATCAGTAATATAAAATTTAAGGATGAAATATTCTTCTGTTTTGACAGAATGAAGACAAGAAAAGTTTATTTGTTTTCTAAAGATGGTTCCTTCATAAGCAGTGTTGGAAACATAGGAAGAGGTCCTGGGGAATACATGTACGCAGTTGATTTTGATGTCGATACAATTGAGAAAAGAGTTGCAATATATGATGGTAGAAAATTGAATTTTTACGATTATCATGGAAAATTTACCGGCAAGATCACTTTTGATCATGGCTTTCAAACTTTTCTAATCACAGAAAACCATCTTGTATTCTATCGGAACCCCCACAGAATAAATAATCCTGATGAGAATCTAATTTATTTATTTGATCGGGAAGGTAAGGAAATTACTACACTGGTTGAAAATACAGGAATTTACATGGATGCTATGCAATTTTTCATGGGAGGGCATTTCTTCCAATGGCAGAATAATACCCGGTTTTTCATGCCATATACTGAAACTATTTATTCTATAAGTGAAAAAGAAGCTAAACCGTTTATCCAATTACGTACAAATCGATATAAAATAACAAGTAAAGAGTTATCAGAGATTAATACCAGTCGTTTGCACCCGATGGCATCAGGAATTGAAAAGCTATTTCTTATAAGAAAGTATTCGGAGAATGAAAAACTTTGCTTTTTCAATTTCAATATAGGAATGAGAAGATATCAAACTTTTCATTATTTTGATTCAAACAAAACAATATGCACCAGTAGATTTATTGATGATTTAACATTCATAAATCCGGAATTTATTCAATTAAATAATAATCAAATGATTGCCATAATTCATGAAACTCAAATTTCGATTTTTAAGAAACTGGTTTCTGATGGTAAAATAAACTTGACAGAAAAAGAAAAAGCAAGCCTCCTTGAAATACCTGATTATAATAACCCTATAATTGTATTGTTTGATATTTAAATAATCAAAGTTTCGCACTTGTAATAAATCACATGACTTCAATCAAAAATAAGTTGACCTCATGTGCTATATATTCAGTTTTCAGCATTTTATATTTTCCATTTCCGGTTACGGTACATTTTGCAGGTCTGGTTCCTGAGGAAGCAAACGCCTGATCATCTCATAGGCCCTTTCATCCTCAAGGATCCTTTGTAAGCATTCGGCGTAGTTAATATTGTTAAAGAATCCGGTGGCATCTATTTTTGAGGGTAAAACTTATCTATGATTACCCAGGAAGCCATAAGAGATTCAATCAGGCGTTACAAAGAATCAGGTTTGAGTGTTCGTGAGTTCTGCTCTAACGAGGGCATCGGCAAATCGAGTTTGGCATTGCCGGTTAAACCAGTTTTAAATTAACTTTATCCTTATAAGGACACCAGTCCATAAGATCACCCGAGGTAAAATGACTGTCGCCGCGAATAATGACAGTAGTATTGGACCATCTTTTACGCAGTTACTTTATGATCTTTATAAACAAATTGCCTGTTTCAGCCTGCTTGCTACGACGGCCCGGTTTCAATATGGTTGTAATCAACTTACCGGAGAGGCCTTCATAAATATGAAGAGGCATGTAGCAATGCTCGTCATAATAATGGTAAAATAAAGAGAGTTCCTGCTGGCCGTGTGTATTTGTATTTGTGTCATCGAAATCAAGAATAATAACTTGGGGTTCACGTGAATATGAATCAATAAAGTTGTCCAGCAGTTTAATCCCCATGCCAAAAAGGTCGGTTCTTGATGCATGGTTCTCCAGGCGACTCATTGTTGGCTGTGAGGCCAGGTCATCTCCGGTCTGGGGAAGACGGCCAGCGCACATTTTAACAACCTGCTCTTCACGCAAGATATTGGAATCGTTACAATCTTCATAGCCTGCAGCTATTTGATAGACTCGTTGGCAATCAACTCTTGCATCTCATGATCAATGTAACGCTGGTCTCTTGTGTCTTTAATACAGGAACTTATGGATTAGATAAAGCCCAATTTGTTGTCAAGCTCTCTTAATAGCAACAATCCGTCATCACTGCTGATGCGCTGGCCAGTGAAGGATAAGGAGACATCTTTATTATTTATTGGAAAAAGGGCAAGTTGTTGTGAGGAATTCTGTGAAATTTTTTCTATCATTGTACAAAGGGGTTTTTGTTCTAAACACATTAAAGATACTACTTTGTAGCGTCTTTAAGGAACAAAATCCCCCTTTTTTAATGAATAATTTAGGTTAGAAATTTAAACAAAAGTCAAGGTATAATATTCGCCCAGGCTTACTGCCGACCCTATGGCAATTGCCGGAAAAGATTTAATTGTCTAACTTTACAGATTATTAAATCTAATTTGTTTGCAAAATGCTGCAATTTCAGTGTGAGAGCTGCGGGATAAAGTTTGAGGGCCAGGGAACGACCCATGAATACAACAGCCCCGTTTACGGGCCCTGCAGCAAAAAGGTGGCCGATTGTCCGCAATGCGGAGAAACAATAGATGAGTACCGCCCGCCAAAACAGGCAAAGTCAAAGAGTGATTTCAGGCCTGCCGCACCGGCCATGGGCAGTTGTCCGGCCGGCGGACGCTGTTGTGCCAACCAGGGTTGATGCAAACTGCTGATATTCCTGGATGGTTAAAGATGCCGGATAAATCAGCTCTATGCGAATTAATCATGGACAGGGATGACCCCGTCATCCCTTTTGTGATTTAAGCTCTGCAAGCCTGTCGAGCAGTTTGTCTATTTCGGCCGGATCAAGTCCGGGTTTCCGCAGGTTGTCCTCTATTTCACTGATAGTCGTGTCTTCATCAGACCCTTCTCCGGATGACGGCATCTCTGTCTCCCTGCTCACACCTTTCCTGGGAGAAGTAAGTATAATATCCTCACCGATCTCATCCTTCAGCTGATGGATCATCTTTTCCATCATCTGCCTGAATGGTTCCCTCAGGTGCTCTGGTATGTCATCAGGCATCATGTTCTTCATCATCTCGTACTGGTTGAGCATCATCCTGAACTGGCCTGCAAATTGCGGGTTAACCCCCTCAATCTCTCCTTCTGACATTTTGTCGGCCAGCTTTTTGAAAAGCGCAAGCAATGTCTCGAAATTCTGCCTGAAAGAATCATCTTTCCTCTCCATAACATCAATCATTATATAATATATGCTGTTGTGCCGCCGGTCTTTCTACCGGTACAATTAACCGTCAGTTGCCTCAGTCCGGTGACGAAAACCGGGCAGCATTCACAACACTATTATAACAAGTCCCGTGCCGGATTTGTTGTTTCAGGCTAGCGTAATCCTTCCTGCCCGGCAAGAGACCGGTGGCAAGCCGGGCAGCCGTACAGGACCTGGCGGGCAAGGTCTGCGGTTATCAGCCTGGCCGGAGAAATATCCTTATCAGGCGGGGCAGCCGTACCTCATTTGCAGCCAGGGTCAGCCCTGTTCCAGCGAGCTGAACTCAAAAAGTCCGCTTCTGTAAGAATCTATAGGTGCACAGGAGCACATCAGGTTACGGTCGCCATGGGCATCGTCAACCCGGCTTACAGAGGGCCAGAACTTATTGTCGGCTATCCACCTGAGGGGATAGGCAGCCTTCTCCCTTCCGTAGGGCCTGTCCCACCCGTCCGATACAGTCACCTCAGCAGTATGGGGCGCATTCTTCAGCACGTTGTTCTTCTTGTCGGCTTTCCCTGATCGTATCTCCTCCATCTCGGCGTGGATCGATATCATCGCCTCGGCAAACCGGTTCAGCTCATGCAGCGATTCGCTTTCGGTTGGCTCAACCATCAGCGTGCCGGCCACCGGGAAAGACAGGGTCGGGGCATGAAATCCGTAATCCATAAGCCTTTTTGCTATATCGGCCTCGGTAACCTCCAGCTCCTTGTCCAGCCGGAATTTACGGCAGTCGATAATCATCTCATGGGCAACAAAGCCGTTTATTCCCTTGTAGAGGACATCGTAATAGTCCTTCAGCACCGCCGCCAGGTAATTGGCATTCAGTATGGCCAGCCGGGTTGCTTCGGTCAGACCTTTTCCACCGAGCAGCTTGATGTATGCATGTGATATTGTCAGTATACTGGTACTTCCGTAGGGAGCGGCTGCTATCGCCTCAACCCCTTTTTCACCACCCGTGGTAATGACCGGGTGCCCGGGAAGAAACTCCACCAGGTGGGCCGCAACGCCTATCGGACCCATTCCGGGTCCCCCGCCCCCGTGCGGTATGGCAAATGTCTTGTGCAGGTTCAGGTGGCACACGTCGGCGCCAACGATCGCGGGATTGGTAAAGCCTACCTGGGCATTCATGTTGGCCCCGTCCATATAGACCTGGCCCCCGTTCTCGTGGATTATCTCCGTCATCTCAATGATACCGGGCTCATATACCCCGTGAGTTGAAGGATAGGTAACCATGAAGGCGGCAAGGTTGTCGCGGTGCTTCTCAGCCTTTGGGCGCAGATCCTTAAGGTCTACGTTACCGTGCTTGTCGCAATCAACTATAACCACCTCCATTCCTGCCATGACCGCGCTTGCCGGGTTGGTGCCGTGTGCCGACGAGGGTATCAGGCATACATTGCGGTGCCCCTCGTTCCTGCTTTCATGATAGCCCCTGATTACCATCAGTCCGGTATACTCACCCGAAGCCCCCGAATTGGGCTGGAAAGAGATCGCATCGTAACCAGTAATCTCACACAGGTCAGCCGCCAGCTCATCCATCAGCTCGTGGTACCCCTGAGCCTGATCAACCGGGACAAACGGATGCAGCGCCCCGAATTCGGGCCAGCTAAGCGGCAGCAGCTCGGTGGCCGCATTCAGCTTCATGGTGCACGACCCGAGCGATATCATCGAGTGCGTAAGGCTGAAATCTTTTCTTTCAAGCTTCTTGATGTACCTCATCAACTCGGTCTCCGACCGGTAGGCATTGAATACATCAAGGGTAAAAAATTCGCTTTCGCGGATGAATACTTTATCAATTGAGGTCCTCTCCTCCAGGCCGCTCACCTCGGGGGACTCCTTACCGGCAGCTCCGGCAAAGACTGAAAGGATATTATTTATGTCCCTTATGAGTGTGGTCTCGTCAAGGCTTATGCCCACAGTTTTGTCGTCAATATACCTGAGGTTGATCCTGTTCTCCAGCGCCGTCTTCTCAATGTCGGCCGCCACGATATCGCCCGGCAGCGACACCCTGAGGGTATCAAAATAGTTACCGTTCTCCTGCGTGTAACCCAGACTTTTCAGTCCCTTCTCAAGAGTTACAGCACTATGGTGGGTATGAAGGGCGATACGTTTCAGTCCCTCCGCACCATGATAGACAGCATACATCCCTGCCATGGTTGCAAGCAGAGCCTGGGCTGTACAGATATTGGAGGTGGCGCGTTCCCTCTTTATATGCTGTTCCCTTGTCTGCAAAGCCATCCTGAGTGCATGTCTGCCCTGGGCATCGACGGTCACCCCTATTATCCTGCCCGGCACGTGACGCTTGAATTTCTCCCTGGTAGCGAAGTACCCTGCATGCGGACCGCCATATCCCATCGGTATGCCGAAGCGCTGGGTCGAACCAACCACCACGTCGGCGCCCCACTCTCCGGGAGGTGTGAGCAATGCAAGACTGAGAATATCGGCAATTACTCCGGTGTATATGCCTTTTTCGGCGGACTTCAATATAAAATCCCTGTAATCGTAAATCTTGCCGTCACCGGCAGGATACTGCACCATCACGCCAAAGTAATCTTCACCCGGGTCAGCTTCGGCATAACTGCCGGTCACCAGCTCTATGCCCAGAGGTATTGCCCTGGTTCTCAAAACTGCCAGGTTCTGGGGGAAGATGTTTTCATCGACAAAGAACTTTACTGCACCCGACTTAACCTGGTCCCTGCTGCGTGCGTTGAACATCATGATCATTGCCTCGGCCGCTGCCGTTGCTTCGTCAAGCAATGATGCATTGGCCAGCTCCAGGCCGGTCAGATCCATCACCGCTGTCTGGAAGTTCAGCAGGGCCTCCAGCCTGCCCTGCGATATCTCTGCCTGATAGGGGGTATATGAGGTGTACCATGAGGGGTTCTCAAGTATGTTCCTCTGGATTACCGGCGGGAAGATTGTATTGTAGTAACCCATCCCGATAAATGAGCGGTAGACCTTGTTTTTCGAGGCAATCTCCCATATCCGCTGCAGGTATTCATGCTCGCTTATGCCATCGGGCAGGTTGAGCGGTTTTTCAAGCCTTATTGCAGGCGGTATGGTCTTGTCGATAAGCTCGTCGATTGATCTTACGCCTATCTTTTCAAGCATGGTACCTGTTTCGTGGGGACGGGGTCCGTTATGTCGTGAAATGAAACTGTCGAGTGCCATATAAATGAATATTTATGTGTTTTTTACTGGTTATATTCTGTAAAAATAAAAACTGGACTTATTGATAAATAAGACAAATATCATGATATGCTCAATTAATAAATTTACCGTAGACCGGTCGCAGCCTTGGTAAAAAAACTGCGAAGTGCCGCATAACTACCTGATGCGGCTCTGCCGCGACTGTCTGATTCCATGAGCAGGTTTACGTAAGCCGGTTATCCGGTAAGAAAAGGATTGGAATGCCGCTCACCGCCAATGGTGGTTTCGGGTCCGTGCCCGGGATATACCGTCACCTCATCGGGAAGCACCATCAGTTTTTCTTTGATTGACCTGATAAGGGTGTCGTAATCGCCGCCCGGCAGGTCTGTCCGCCCGATTCCCCCGCTGAACAGGACATCCCCTGTAATAACAAAGGCATCCTCGCTGCTGTACAGCGCCACGCTTCCGGGAGAGTGCCCCGGCACATGAAACACTTCCAGTGATGAACTGCCAAAAGTTATGGCCCTACCCTCCTCCAGATAGCTGTCAACCGGTGGCGGCTCTTCAACCTCGAATCCGAAAACGCTGCCATGCTCAACGGCTGTTTTTATCAGGAACTCATCATCGGCATGGGCAGCAACTGGTACCTTCAGTTTGTTTTTGAAGAAGGAGTTGCCGAGCAGATGGTCAACATGGCAGTGTGTGTTTATTATCATCACGGGCTCAAGCTGGTTGTTCTCGATAAAAAAGAGCACCTCTTTCTTCTCGTCAACAGTATAGCTGCCCATATCAACAAGCACGCAACTGCCTGTTTCGTCCCAGAGCAGGTATGCATTCTCCTGGAAGGGGTTTACAACGAATTTATGGACTTTGATCATGATCTTATCTGTTTTTCTGGTTTCACAGCAACACCCGCACGTTGGCGGGGGGCACATTCCGGCCCTGGTCAGTCATGCAACCCTGCAAGGCATGCAGGTTTATAATTATCATCGCCCGCAGGCAACCTGTTGACCGGCCACCCATTGCCTATCCGGATTTCCCTTTCAGCAAAGGAACAAAAACAAATCGCCCGTGCTCAGTAACTTTAAACTCTTCCTCAGCCATTCTCTCAATACGGGTCATCACCTGGCACCTGCTGTCGCCTAAGGGGATGACCATTATACCGCCGATCTTCATCTGTAACTTCAGCTTTTCCGGAATCTCCCCCGCACCGGCGGTTACCAGTATCCGGTCAAATGGCCCATATGCCGGCTTTCCCTCATAGCCGTCACCGTAAAAGAAGGTTGCCTTGTACCCCATTGAAGTAAGAAGTGACTGTGCCCTGATGAACAGGTCGCGATGCCTCTCTATGGTGAACACCTTAGCTCCCATCTCACAAAGGATTGCCGCCTGGTATCCTGATCCGGTGCCTACCTCAAGGACCTTGCAGTGTTTCTCCACCTCCAGAAGCTCAGTCTGGAATGCAACCGTATAGGGTTGCGAAATGGTCTGTCCGCATCCAATAGGGAAGGCCTGGTCCTTATATGCATATTTGACAAACCCGGTATCCATGAAATAGTGCCTTGGCACATTAAGCACTGCATCCAGCACCCTTTCATCTTCGATGCCCTTGCTCCGGATCTCTTCAACCAGGTTTCTTCTTAATCCTTTATGGCGATATGAATCTGTCATTACTTATCTGTTTCGGACTGCTAAATTAAACTATTTTTTGTTTCGGGTAAACCCGTGCCGGACTATACAATTAACAACAATACGTTGATAAGTTAAACGGACTTTTTACTGCTGTTCCTTAAAATTGCACGTATCTTTACCGCAAAGATACTATTATGTTGAAAGCCGGCCTGATAGGAAAGCCTGCAGAAGCAGGGCCAGATTTCAGCCACCCGAGGTTCCATCTTACAGGTTATTTCTGTCCGCCCGGACAAGGAACCGGAACAGAAGCTGACCCCGACCATTTCCTCCCGCCGGTTTCCAATGAGGCCCTGCTTCTTGAAAACGACGCCCTTATCTTCTTATATGCCGATAATGACATGATGGGGCTTATTACCGAGGCTGTAAAAATGTCGAGGCATATACTGATATGGAATGCCGACAGACTTGATCTGGATGATATCCGCCGTCTTATCAAGCTGAGGGATGAAGCCGACAATGTCGTCCATATAAGACGGTTCGGCCGAAGCAGTCCCCTGCTCAGATCGTCGTTAGCCACAATATCCCATCCATCAATGTTCAGTTTGAAAAAGGCCTTTACCCCCAGTTATCCGGAGAACGGGAATCCGGTGTTTCACCGGCACCTTCTTACAGCAATTGATGCCCTGCTCTACCTGTGCCCGGGCAATATAAAAAAGATCAATACGATGCGGCAAAAATCCGGTATGGCATCAACAGGGCTTCTCAGCACATCACTCTATTTTGAGAACGGGTCGGCGGCCAATCTGCTGGTGTCCGACATCAGCGGCGAAGACCTCTTTGTTATCGAGGCATACCAGGCAAACAGACTGGTGAAGATAAATATCGGCAACCAGAAAGTGGATGTCTTTGAAAGAAACGGCAGAAGCTGTGTAACCGCGCAAAATAAGGAAACACCTGGAATAACGACTGAACAACTTACCCACTGTGAACTTGAAAATTTCTCAATGGCTATAGAGGGCCGCACTCCGTCAGTTGACCAGCTTTATGAAATGGCCCGGTTAAGGGAGATATGCAGGGAGATCGTTGAGAGATCAGGCTACACCTGCTAGATTAACCTTTACAGGAGATGAGGAGCAATATCTTCAATGATCTTACTGTTTCCGGTTGCCTGAACAATCCCCAAATATTAAAAATTGACAGTATATCCGGCACTAATTAAAAAATAATTCATATCTTGCCCCACTCAGGTTTAACAATTCCGTATGATCTAACCTCTACCAGGAAAATTAAATAAGCGATTCCGAACATGTCATTTTGCAGTGACATGCGGATCATGTTGTATTATCTTTCAACCAGTTTCCTGGAAATGAGAAACAAGAGACTTCAGACTTTTTTTTACCTTTTCGTCGATATCATATCTTCACTGACGGCCTGGATAATATTTTATGTTTTCTATGTCAAACAATCCGGTTTTGAGCTTTTTTCAGGCTTGCATGATCACCCCGAACTGATAAGGGGCGCTGCCCTTTTTCCGGTTTTCTGGATATTCCTTTACTATTTCTGGGGCTTCTACAATAACACCACCAGGCGTTCACGCCTGAAGGAGCTGGGCGCATCACTGACTGTCACTTTGTTTGGCACTCTGATCCTTTTCACTTTTCTCATCTACACAGATGTCGTGGCAGATCTCTCCAGGAGCTTCTACAATTCCTATCTTGCATTCTTCCTTATACAGTTTCTTTTCTCATACTTTCCGAGAGTGACGATCACTTCGATGACCATTTCTGCAATCCGGAAAGGAAGGCTGGGATTTAATACAATAATACTGGGCAGCGACAATAAAGCTGTATCCATTTACAAGGATATACAGGAACAGATAAGACCCACCGGAAATAAGTTTGTGGGATTTGTTAACATTAACGGCAACAATACATATCTACTTGAAGAATATATGCCACATCTGGGCGGACTTGACAAGCTGGGTGAAATAATCTCGAAGTACGAGGTGGAGGAAGTCATTATTGCCCTCGAACCAAGCGAAAACGGAAAAATTGAGAAGATAATAAACCTGCTTGACGACCGTGATGTGGAGATCAAGGCAATACCGGGAATGCAGGATATTCTAACCGGAAGGGTGAGGATCAACACCATTGTGGCAACCCCGCTGATACAGGTAAGCCATAATCTTATGACTCCGTGGCAATATAATCTGAAGCAGGGACTTGACATCATCATTTCAGTTGCAGCTCTGATATTGCTGTTGCCGGTTTCCCTGGCCATAGCTATCTGGATAAAGTTCGACTCACGGGGATCTTTAATATACAGTCACGAACGGATAGGCCGGAATGGCAAACCTTTTACAATCTATAAATTCCGGACAATGATAGAGAACGCCGAACAGAACGGACCGGAGCTCTCCTCTGAGAACGATGCCAGGGTAACCCGTCCGGGAAGATTCCTGCGAAAGACAAGACTCGACGAGATACCAAACTTCATCAATGTCCTCAAGGGGGAGATGTCAATAGTAGGACCCCGTCCGGAAAGGCAGCATTACATAGATCAGATCGTAAAGGAGGCACCCCATTACAGGTTGCTGCTCAGGGTAAAACCGGGTATCACTTCATGGGGACAGGTAAAGTACGGATATGCCGTAAATGTTCAGCAAATGCTGCAACGGCTCAAGTATGATATGATATACCTTGAGAACATGTCAATATTTGTAGATTTCCAGATACTCATACTTACGGTACTGACGATCTTCAAACAAAAAGGGGTGTGACGCTTTTTGTTTTTTGTCGGTAATTTGATAAATTGTGGATTCAAACCATTTAAACGCGGCAAAATGATGAAAAAAAAGAAGTTTGCAGTTGTACTTGCCGGATGCGGTGTTTATGACGGCAGTGAGATACATGAGGCAACCATGACCCTTTATGCAATAGTAAGGAACGGTGGAGAATATGAAATATTTGCACCCGACATACCCCAGCATCATGTGGTTAATCACATAACCGGTGAGGAGATGGATGAGACGCGGAATGTGCTTGTTGAATCAGCGCGCATAGCCCGTGGAAGTATCAGAAAGCTGGATGAGTTCAGGGCAGATGACTTTGACGCCATACTATTCCCCGGAGGGTTCGGGGTGGCCAAAAACCTTTCAGGATTTGCATTTGACGGACCTGAATGCAAGGTAGATCCCGGTGTTGAAAGAGTTGTGAAGGAGATGGTCAGCAAAGGCAAACCTGTCGGAGCTCTTTGCATCGCCCCTGCAATAATGGCCAGAATTCTTGACAAGCCGGTGCTCACTATAGGACAGGATGCAGAAACAGCAGAGGCCCTGGAAAAAATGGGAGCAACTCATAAAAAGACAGGGCACGGGGAGACAATAGTCGATACCCGGTACAAACTCGTTACGTCACCCTGCTACATGCTTGATGCAAATATTGTGCAGATTGGCGAAGGGGCCGACGCTGTTGTCAAGGAGCTCATCAGATTACTGTAACTGCCGGGACATCAGACAGAATTGATCATATCTGCCCGTTATCGATCAGAACAAGGATCTGATCGATCAGTTTGTCTTCTCCCTCGGCATCGAAGGTGTTTTTGAGATTGGAACCAAAAAGCCTGGCAACAGCCTGCCAGAAAAATGCGGAAAATGACCCCCTCAGCTCCCTGACAAGCTCGTAGGAAGTGTTTCCGGTTTCCCGGTCTATCAGCTTAATCAGTAACCGCCCCTGCGTAATTGTAAGTTTTTTAAGTTCATCCTCAAACTCATTCATCAACTCCTGTTCAACCTGCTTTACGAATGCCCTCCGATCCCTCTCTGTCTTCAGCTCCAGAAAGGCGTGGTTCATCTCATCCAGCTTCTCTGCCGCAAGCAGCGCATACGGATATACTATCTTAAGATTATGGATAAGCCTTTGGTAGCGTCTGTATTCACGCCGGCTTGAGAATTGCGGAACAGGATAGATACTGACCTCTTCAATTGATGAATGCAGGATGGTATCCCCTCTCCATACTGTTTGCTTCAGTATCTGGAACTCCCTTATGATTGTTGTATCATCATGCAGTTCCTGGCCATTCATAAAATGGCAGCAGGCAAAAAGAATAATTGTTATGGAAATAATTTTCCTCATACTGTTTTAAACGGATTGCAGCCCTCTTAATTATGACCCGTACAAATAATTCCGGTAACGGTATTACATTTACAAATTTAGTTCCAAAAACGGTCACATCAAAAATCAAAAAGAGAATCGACCTTCTGTGTCAATTTTAATATCTTTGAGCGCTAACTGAAAAAAGAGGGAATTGGCAGAGAAGCTTCACCACAGGAAACCATCCAATAAATTTGTTAAATGGCTCCTCATAACGGCAGGCACCACCTCCCTGGCACTGGGCAGTCTGGGAATCGTGGTCCCGCTTCTTCCAACAACCCCGTTCCTGTTATTAACGGCCGCATGCTATATAAGAAGCTCTGACCGGCTGTACCGGTGGCTGATGAACCACCGGGTATACGGAAAATTCCTTCATAACTACATAGAGCACAAAGCAATATCGAGAAATGTAAAAATTTGGAGTATTGCCATTTTATGGCTAACAATTATCACATCGGCAATTTTCTTCATATCGGCCACCTGGCTGAGAATACTGTTCATTGTAAAAGCTGCCGTGGTAACACTTCATATTAATTCCTTCAGAACCCTCAGGTAGGGAGGACGGCACACCGGCCCTCCTTCAGCATCTTTTCCGGCAGTACAAAATGCCACCTTAGTGATATTAAATTAATATCTTTGCAGTCCGCAAGCGGATATTATATAGGACTTTTAACTGTCATCAATAATCTATGGGAAGCAGGATTGAACCAAATGTATCTTCTGAGATCGGTCAGCTCGAAGCTGTCATTATCCATCCTCCCGGCCCCGAAGTGGAAAATATGACGCCGGGTAATGCTGAAAGGGCACTATACAGCGATATACTTAACCTTTCGGTCGCACAAAGAGAATTTTCCGAACTGGAGCAGGTACTCAGGAAATACACACACGTATTCCGTGTAAAAGAGCTTCTTGAAGAGACACTTGCTATCGATGAAGCAAGGAAAAGTCTTACAGGTAAAATATTTGAGGCCGGAGAAGATACTGAACTCAGGGAGTACCTGGGTAAAGCAGATAACCGGGATCTGGCAGGTTTGCTGATAGAAGGCGTCGTAATGCAAAAGAACACCCTGACGCGGTTCCGCAGCAAGGAACGCTATTCATTACCCCCTCTCCATAATTTTTTCTTTGCCAGGGATGCGGCTATCACCTTGCCCGGATCTGTTTTTATAAGCAGCATGGCAAACAGGATCAGGGAGAGGGAGACACTGATAATGGATTCTATCTTCAATTTCAACGAACATTTCAGAACCCAAACAATCAAGATGAACGGTAAGCCGGCTACAACCATAGAGGGGGGTGATGTGCTGGTTGCAAGGGAGGATATTCTGCTTGTCGGTTTAGGTGCACGCACCAGCTCACAGGGGATAGATTGTCTTATTGACATGATCAGGAGTCAGGAAAACGGAAAAAAGTATGTTATTGTGCAGGAGCTTCCGGTCAGGCCGGAGTCGTTTATCCACCTTGACATGGTGTTCACCCTGCTTGACAGGGACTGCTGTATGGTTTATGAACCTGTAATTTACAGGACCAGCAATTACCAGACTGTCATCATTACCATCGAAAACAACAGGGTCAGCTCGATAAAGGAAGAGAGGAACATACCCGAGGCACTGTGCAGTCTGGGAATGGATCTTAAGCCGGTATATTGTGGTGGCAGGACCGATGACTGGATCCAGGAGAGGGAGCAGTGGCACAGTGGGGCCAATTTCTTTGCACTTGCACCTGGCAAAATCATCGGATACGCCAGAAACAGCTACACAAATGATGAACTGAGCAAAAACGGTTTTGAGATTGTTACCGCCTCCGATATCATCTCAGGAAAGGAATGTATAAACGATTATAAAAAAGTTCTTGTCACACTTGATGGTTCAGAGCTTCCACGTGGCGGAGGCGGCCCCAGGTGCATGACAATGCCTGTAAAAAGGAAACCTGTAAACTGGTAGCAGTTACTTATACCGCCTTCCTGACCAGGTCGGCCGATTCCTGCAGGGTAACGGCAGAGTATACCTCCAGACCCGACTCATCTATAAGCTGCCTGGCTTCTTCAGCATTGGTTCCCTGGAGGCGCACAATTACCGGTACATCAATGTTACCTATACTATTGTATGCATCAACAATTCCCGTGGCTACCCGATCGCATCTGACTATCCCTCCGAAGATATTTATAAGTATGGCTTTCACATTTGGATCCTTCATTATTATGCGGAAACCTGCCTCAACGGTAGCAGCGTTGGCAGTCCCCCCCACGTCAAGAAAGTTGGCGGGGTCGCCGCCTGACAACTTGATGATGTCCATCGTGGCCATGGCAAGTCCGGCTCCGTTTACCATGCAACCTACATTGCCGTCAAGCTTGATGAAGTTGAGCCCGAATTTACCGGCTTCGACCTCATCGGGGTTTTCTTCGGTTATATCCCTCATTTCAGCATACACAGGATGACGGAATAACCCGTTATCATCAAGTACTACCTTGGCATCGGCTGCAAGGATAAGATTGTCTGATGTCTTGAAAACCGGGTTTATCTCGAATAGCGAAGCATCCGAATTCTCATATGCCTTGTACAGGGATTTGACGAAGCCGGTCATCTCCTTGTAAGCCTTCCCGTGCAGCTTTAAATTGAATGCGATCTTCCTTGCCTGGAATTCCCTTAACCCAACGGCAGGGTCAATCTCTTCGCGGAAGATCAAATGAGGCGTCTTCTCAGCAACTGCCTCTATGTCCATACCCCCTTCAGTTGAATAGACTATTATGTTCCTCCCCTTTTCCCTGTCGAGCAGCACACTCATATAATACTCGGCAATCTCGCTTTCACCGGGATAAAAAATACCCTGTTCAACCAGCACCCTGTTTACCAGCTTGCCTTCAGGACCGGTCTGATGGGTAACAAGTGTCATGCCCAGTATCCTCCCGGCAAAGTCTGCTACCTCATCAAGGGTTCGGGCGATTTTCACACCTCCACCTTTGCCACGTCCTCCGGCATGTATCTGCGCTTTTACAGCCCAGCTTCCGGCACCGGTTCTTTCCTTTATCTGTTTTGCAGCATCCAGGGCAGCCTCAGGGGAGTCTACTACTTCCCCGTCAGGTACTGCCACACCAAACTGCTTTAAAATATTCTTGCCCTGGTACTCATGTATGTTCATAAACTATATCTTTGAAAGTATCAAAAATATTCATTTTTTTAACACGATTCATTGAAAATGGTTCACTAATCTCAATTATTGATGTCTCGCAGAAAATTGTTACTCGATGAACTGGGCAGAAAAACAGTCAAAGGATTTAAGAGTGCAGAAAAAACTCCGGTAATCATTGTGCTTGACAATGTAAGAAGCCTGAACAATATCGGTTCGGTATTCCGGACTGCCGATGCATTTCTCGTAGAGGCCATTTATCTTTGCGGATTCACTGCAACACCGCCCCACAGGGACATTCATAAGACAGCCCTGGGTGCAACCGAGTCGGTCGATTGGGAACACATCCCGTCTGCAAAAGAGGCTGTCGAAAGACTTAGAAAACGGAATTATCAGATAATTGCACTGGAACAGACCAAAGGGAGTACCTCTCTAGACCGGTTTTACCCGGAAAAAGATACCGGGTATGCACTTGTTTTCGGCAACGAGGTAAATGGTGTGTCGCAGGAGGTGATTGATATCAGTGACCTGTGTGTTGAAATACCGCAGTTCGGAACCAAGCACTCCTTTAATATTGCGGTAAGCACAGGCATAGTTTTGTGGGATCTTTATACAAAGAGGGCTGCCCGTTAAGGCAGCCCTCCTGATACCGGAAAAAGAATTTCCTGTTTTAGTTTACTATCGAGATGAAAGTGTCATCACGGAAGAAACGGCCAAACTCCATATTGGTCTTGGCATGCTCCTTGAGCGATGCATCCATCCTTACTGCTGACCTCAATGCTCCCATAGCCATAGATGAGTCCTGCCTCCTGGCTCCGACAATGGCCATCAGGTAGTGTGTCATAGCACAGGGCTCCTCTATGTTGTTGAGGATCCTGAGGGCATCGTCATTGTTGTTTTGCAGCAACCTGACAAGTGCATTGTTAACCTCGGGCATATTACCGAAGTGTCCTGCAGCTTTGGCATATTCAGCCTTCTTGATGGCAATTATTCCAAGGTTGTAGTTTGTCTCGCTTGTGGGTGAGGCCACTGAAGAGAGAAGTTCCTCTGCCTGATCAAGGTTTCCTTCGAGAAGTGCAACAGCTCCGAGGTTATTCTTGATAACATCGTTGTCCTGCAGGTTGCGGGCGGACTGGAATGCCTGCTTTGCAGCGGCAACATTGCCAAGCTCAACCTGTACCACACCAATGCCGTTAAAGGCCCTGAAGCACCGGGGGAACTGTTGTGAAGTCCTGGTATATATTTCAAGCTTCCGGTTCAGGTCTTCAAAAAGGGTGGCTGTATAAAGCATCTCCTCCATATTCAGCTGTGTATAATCACTGCCGTATATCTGCCTCAGCTCGTCATCGGAATAACCGATACGCTCAACGTTTATCTCCATTACCGAACGGCGGAGCTGGGGAAGGATTTTATCGGCAAGCTCTTCAAAGACAGCGGTCATATTCTTTATCTCCCTTTCACGGACTTCAGGGTCGCTGTACATGGAAAGTACGCGCAGGATAAGCTCCCTGTCCTGTATCTCTGATTCCTCGAGCAGTTCTTTGAAGCCTTCCCAGTCCTCGCCAAGAGCCCTTGCTGTATAGAAATTATCCGCCTTCTCTACATCAACTCTCCTGAACTCGCTGGTCAGGACCCTGTCAGAAGTTTCCCTTCTCTGGTTTGCAAGCCTCTCGTTGAAGCTTATCGGGCCGTCAGGTGAAGCATACGCGCTAATGCCAGCACTCTTGAGTTCAGTGCGCTCATCGGCTACAGCCTCTTCAAGGAATTTCCGGAATTCTGCCAGCCTGTCAGACCTAAGCTCGCTCTGGCGAACATCGGCGCGGTTAATGACATAGAATATGGCCGATTCCTTTGTTTCAGGTATAATCCTCTGGAACCTGTCACCTACCAGCACCGGGCGTGCATCATTCATCACGAGAGTTGAGGTGGCGATCACACCATCTGCTATCTTAATGGGATCAAAATCCATTTCATTGTTGCGCAACCTTGCATTAACCCGCACAACAAGCTCAGAAACCCTCATGTCGTCGGTGAAGGGAATTTTGTCGTTATAGTTGAAGCTTCCTCCATCTCGGCGAATAACCTGATGGTTGTCACGCACATTCTCCCCCTGCATGGTAATGCTTGAAAGAGCTGCTTCACCACCCTCCCATGTAAGCACGGGGGTAACTTCAAGTATTGCATTTCTGTGGAAATAATTTGCAGGATAGGTACCCCTGATGGTGACCTCAACCTCACCGGCATGGGTCTCCAGAACCTCAGGTGTAACATTGTATCTTACATCGGCGGCATCATTTCTCATTTTGTTAAGGCCACCGCAGCTGCTTAGCACGATAAGCGCCAGGAAAAACAAAGCTAGGTTAAAATGCGTCTTCTTCATAGTTCATTTTTTTATTTAATTACACAAATCTGTTTTGGTCAATGGCGTAAATTATTTGTTTATAATATTTATATATTACCCGAGTGCATCAAGTGCGGGAAAACGGCTGTAATGTTCAATAATTCTGATTCGCCTGTTTTTCCAGCTTTTACAAACTTAATATATTTTTGAGATATATATCAAGAATCACTACCAAATTTTAAAAAAAATATTACAAAACCACCCTATTTATGCCATATTGGTAATTTCCTGCAAAAATCAGCGTCCTGATGGCATCAAAATCGCCCCTATCTGACACAAAATCGATACCCCCTGTTTCAACAACGAGAAACCTGATATCACTCCTCTGCTTCATGAACTCAAAATAGGATCTTCTGACCCGGTCAAGGTAATCTGCCGTTATTGACTGTTCATATGACCTGCCCCGAGTCTTTATGTTTTCCAGTAAATTTTCCGGCTCATTATGAAGGTATACAACAAGATCAGGCTTTGGAACCTGCAACTCCATTATGTCGAAAAGCTGCCTGAACAGCCTGTACTCATGACCTGAGAGTGTGGCACCCGAAAATATGAGAGATTTGGGAAACGAATAATCAGATACGGTAAATGAACCGAAAAGGTCCTTGCCCGGCAACTCACTTCTCAACTGGTTAAACCGCCCGGCCAGAAACGATAGCTCAAGCGGAAAAGCATACCTTTCAGGATCCCGGTAAAACCCGGGAAGAAAAGGGTTCTCAGAAAACTGCTCCAGGATCACCCTGGCATTGTACTGCTCACCAAGCATTTTGGTGAGAGTAGTCTTGCCGGCACCTATATTACCCTCAATTACAAGATAATTCAAACTTTCCGTCAAATTTTTCACATGTTTTGTTCAGCAGGCGAAAAGTACATTATTAATCGGAGATTGTCAATACCTTAAATCCAATTGTCAAACAGGCCCGAATGGGACTTGCACCCTGCAGGTAAAGAACATGCATGGTACACAAAAAAAGCAGCGGAACTGCCGCTGCCATTGATCCCAGTTAACACTGGAAAAAGTTATGCTAAATTTAATTTTTGTCGGCCGGTCTTTCAGGTCTCGGCAGCAATGCCTTCCGCGAAAGCTTAAGCTTTCCTGTTTTACTGTCAAGATCGATCAGCTTCACATCGACCTCTTCACCTTCCTTCAGCACATCCTCAACCGCATTTGTTCTTTTCCAGTCAATTTCCGATATATGAAGAAGTCCTTCCTTGCCGGGCAATATCTCAACAAAGGCACCGAACGGCACAATTGACTTGATAATGCCCTTGTAAATAGTTCCTATTTCAGGGACGGCAATTATACTTTTTATCATGCGCATTGCAGTATCAATAGAATCTTTGTTATCGGCAAAAACATCTACATAGCCGAAATTATCAATCTCCTCAACTACAATGGTCGCATTGGCCCTTGCCTGGATATCCTGGATAATCTTTCCGCCCGGACCGATAATGGCGCCGATCATGTCTTTCGGGATTCTGATCTGCTCAATACGCGGTGCGTGGGGTTTGAGATCAGGTCGCGGCTCACTGATGGTCTCCACCATTTTGTCAAGTATGTGAAGCCGTCCTTTCCTTGCCTGCTCAAGTGCCTTTGCAAGCACCTCGTATGACAGGCCGTCAACCTTGATATCCATTTGCGTTGCCGTAATACCGTCATAGGTTCCGGTCACCTTGAAGTCCATGTCACCAAGGTGGTCTTCGTCACCAAGAATGTCTGAAAGGATGGCGTATTTCCCTGTTTTGGTATCGGTTATCAGTCCCATCGCAATGCCTGAGACAGGCTTCCTGATTTTAATACCCGCATCCATCAGAGCCATGGCGCCGGCACATACAGTGGCCATTGATGAGGAACCGTTCGATTCGAGAATATCTGAAACAATCCGTATTGCATATGGGTTTTCGGAATCATTCGGCACCATACCCTTTAATGCCCTGTGGGCAAGATTGCCGTGCCCGACCTCCCTCCGTGAAAGTCCACGAACCGGTCTTGCATCGCCTGTTGAATAAGGCGGGAAATTATAGTGCAGCACAAACTTGTCCTTGCCTTTCCTCAACACCTCGTCAATCATTTTCTCATCCAGCTTTGTGCCGAGTGTTACCGTGGTAAGCGACTGTGTCTCTCCCCTGGTGAACAGGGCTGACCCGTGTGCTGCCGGGAGGAAGTCCACCTGGCAGTCGATAGAACGTATCTCGTCAGTCTTCCGGCCATCAAGCCTGATGCTCTCATCGAGCAGCAGGTTCCTTACAGCATCCTTCTGAACATCATGGTAGTATCTCCCTATAAGTGCAACATTAGGTTCAGGATCCTCCGGAAGGGATTCAATGAATTCGTCCCTGATCTTTTTGAATGCCTCTGACCTCTCATGCTTTGCCTTCACACTTTTGGCCACCTCGTAGCACTTACCATACAACTCTTTACGCATCCTTTCCCGGAGTTCCTCATCATTCACTTCGTGCGAGTATTCACGCTTCAGGGTCCTTCCTGCCATCTCCGCCAGCTCCATCTGTGCGCGGCACTGAACCTTGATCGCTGCATGGGCAAGCTCCATCGCCTCGAGCATGTCTGCCTCAGACGCCTCTTTCATCTCTCCCTCAACCATCAGTATATTATCGATTGTAGCGCCAACTATCAGGTCCATATCGGCCTTCTCAACTTCAGAGAAGGTGGGGTTTATTCTGAACTCGCCTTCAACCCTGGCTATACGGACCTCCGAAATGGGCCCGTTAAAAGGAACATCTGAAACGGCTAGTGCAGCAGATGCGGCAAATCCCGCAAGTGCATCGGGCATTATATCCTTTTCGGCCGAGATAAGGTCTATGGTGACAAATGTCTCGGCATGGTAATCGGCAGGGAACATCGGACGCAGGACACGATCAACCAGCCTGCATATAAGTATCTCATTATCGCCGGGCCTTGCTTCTCTTTTCATGAAACCTCCCGGTATACGGCCTATTGAAGCAAATTTCTCCTTGTACTCAACGGACAGGGGCATGAAATCAACATTCTCCCTGGCCTCCTTTGCCGACACAACAGTTGCCAGCAGCATAGTCCTGCCAGTCTTCAGCAAAACAGCGCCATCAGCCTGTCTTGCAAGCCTTCCGGTCTCAAGGGTGATGGACCGTCCGTCACCCAGATCTATAGTTTTTTCAACAACATCAAACATAAATAATCAGAATAAATAAATTAGAATTGGGAAATCAATACAAAAAAGGGCAATTGTTCAATCGCCCTTTTTGTCTATTTCCTAAGCTTAAGTGACTTTATAATCGCGCGGTAGCGTTCAATATCCCTCTCTTTAAGGTATTCCAGCAGTCGCCTTCGTTTACCAACCAGTTTAACAAGTGCCCGCTGGGTGCTGAAGTCCTTTGGGTTGGACTTCAAATGGCTGGTCAGGTGGCTTATACGGTATGAAAACAAAGCAATTTGTCCCTCGGTACTGCCTGTGTTAACGGCAGTTTCACCATACTCCGCGAATATTTCCTTTTTCTTATCAGCTGTCAGATACATCTTTTTTGTAAAATTTATTGATTACATCCATTTTAAGACCTGCAAAAATAACCTATTTTTTTTATAACTCAATAAGATTCACGAAAAATAATACTTGTGCCCATTTCACACTCAAGGCATCGCCTGTATGCGCAAAACTCATTCTTGAGTTGCAGAAGAGCCTGTGACTGCCAGGCATTTTCAGGGTTTATGCCTGACCCGGACCATAGGGCAACAATGGAGTTGTATTCTGGTGGGAGCATTTTCAGAAATCCGACGGCTCTCCGGTAATACTCCTCTTCATGCCTGTATTTACCATAAAAGGCAAGCACAGGGGCTACAGCATTAATAATCAAAGACCTTACGGCAAAAGCACCAAGATTTTTGGGCTTAAGTTTTGACGGTCTGTTGAACAGGAACCTTGTATCCCAGTAGCCGGATGCCTTGACGCTAAACAGGTCTGTCAGGGATCTTATATCCCGGCACTCAACGACCGAGGAAAAAACAGAAGTTTTTTCGCATATGAAGGAAGCAAACTGTGCAAGTCTTATCGTTGGAAAATTGGCAGGCCGGAGCCGTAAAAACTTCCACAGATGCTTTCCAACCGGCTCGAGGCCGTATTTTCGTTTTAAAAAGGAATACTCCTTTCTGAGTGTCATGTAATAGTCATCAGCTGAAACGTTTGCACCAATAGCAAAGCCCTCTTCAATTCCCCCGGGGGACTGCGTTACCGGATCCCCTTTTAACCTCGCCCCGTTTTCATCGCTCAGAAACCCGGCCTGACCGAAAATCATTGCCTCCAGCTGCAGAAGGCTATCACTGTGTTTAAGCAGGTATTTGTAGGGAAGCGATCTGGCAACCAGCTCAAAGCCCATGCTGTTGAGACGGAAGCCAAAATTCCGCGCAAGCTGCTGGTAAAATGTCTCCTCCCAGCATTTGTTGTTCATATACCAAAGTTGCCTTACCTGGCCTGCCTTCTCATCAAGGCGTAATTCTGCAGCCCGGTCAAGACATGTTGACCGGACAGCGGGTCTCACCCTTTTCAGATACGGCTGGCAGGCAATCCTGCAACTGCTGTCCAGAAGGTGGTTGTATGTTTCTCTCAGTGTTTCGTCAAACTTTAGCACCGCTGTGGGAATATCCTCTCCGTTTGTACGCTTCACTTCTGCATCGGGATTGATCACAAGCTGAAGGATGACAGTATCATATATTCTGTTGTTGTGATGGCCATGCCTGATCCAGTCGGAGCTGTTCACGTGTATTTCAATATTACCTGCAAGCAATATGCCACCTATCCTTATAAGGGCATTGAAGAAGTCCGGTCCGTCACTATTATTGCGCTCCCCGCTGCTGAGCACCTCAATTCTTTCTTCCTCACGGCCTACAGTGAACAAGGGTTGGTAGAGCCCCTTCTTCCATATATAATGAAGAAAATCCTCAGTCATTACTTAACCGTTGAAGCTACACTAATAAAGTTAAGAAATAACTGAACAAATAGCAAGGATAAACTTAATTCCGATCAGGTGATCAGACCTTTCTCCCTGAGCAGGACAGCCATCTCATTTTTCAGCATGGAAGCCTTCAGTCTGGCGGCAAGATCAAATTCATCGCTTTCATCTGCGTGGATCACTGCCCTGGATGAGTTTACCAGGAGTCCGCACTGGTCATTGAGCCCGTTTTCGGCCACAGCGGCAAGGCTCCCGCCCTGAACACCGACCCCCGGTACAAGCAGGAAATGGCCCGGAACGATTTCGCGGGCCCGTCTCAGCATTCCGGGTTGTGTTGCTCCTACCACAAACATCATGTTATCAGGAGTTCCCCAGCCTGAAGCAGTGCTTATCACCTTTTCAAACAGCTGCATACCGGTTTCCTGATCCTTCATGAACTGAAAATCGGCAGCTCCGGAATTGGAAGTAACGGCAAGCAACACCGTCCACTTATCCTTTATATCAAGAAAAGGACGAACCGAGTCCTCCCCCATATAAGGAGCTACGGTTACCGCATCAAAACCATAGGTTTCGAACCAGGCTCTTGCATACCTTTTGGAGCTGTTTCCGATATCACCCCTCTTGGCATCGGCAATCAGGAAGATTCCGGGATCCTTCTTCCTGATATATTCAACAGTCTTTTCGAGGCTCCATAACCCACCTGAACCGGCTGACTCGTAGAAGGCAATATTTGGCTTATAGGCAACAGCCAGCTGATGCGTTGCATCTACAATCCTTTTGTTGAACTCATAAACCGGATCGTCTGTTTCGAGTATGGATTCCGGGAATTTTGATATATCAGGGTCTAGTCCGATACAAAGGAAACTCTGTTTCTCACGGATTTTCTGAAAAAGATCATCGGCTGTCATCAGTTTTGGGATTGAGTTTTACAACAACCCGAACGGGCGGTCAAATTGCACTGGCCTTAAGCCTCTCGGCATTTTCGGCCATCTGCAATTTGTCTATTATTTCATCCAGGTCGCCATCCAGTACGGCTGCCAGGTTATACAATGTCAGGTTTATCCGGTGATCGGTTACCCGTCCCTGCTGGTAATTGTAAGTCCGGATCTTGGCCGACCGGTCACCTGTCGAGACCATGGTCTTTCTTTTTGAGGAAATATCATCAATATACTTCTGGTATTCGAGGTTATAAAGCCTCGTCCGCAATTCAGCCATCGCCTTGTCGAGATTCTTCAACTGGGACTTCTGATCCTGGCATGTGACAACAATTCCACTCGGTATATGGGTCAATCTGATTGCCGAATACGTGGTATTGACCGACTGCCCTCCCGGGCCCGAGGAACAATAAGTATCCTTCCTTATGTCATCACTCCTTAGATCAATATCAAACTCCTCTGCCTCAGGCAATACTGCGATCGTGGCAGCAGATGTGTGTACCCTGCCCTGTGTTTCTGTCTGTGGCACCCTCTGTACCCGGTGAACCCCCGATTCGTACTTCAGTATACCGTAAACACCCTGGCCGCTCACATTGAAAACTATCTCCTTGTAACCTCCCGCTGTTCCCTCGCTGAAGTGTGTGACCTCAACCTTCCACTTTTTCGCTTCACAGAACTTATTATACATCCTGAAAAGATCGCCGGCAAAAATACTGGCCTCGTCACCTCCTGTCCCCGCCCTGATCTCGACGATCGCATTTTTCTCATCTTCAGGGTCTGCAGGCAGAAGTAAAAACCGTATTTTCTCCTCCATCGGCTCCAGGCGCTCCTGCAGTTCCTCAAGCTCCGTCCGTGCCATCTCTTTCAGTTCACCATCTTTCTCGGTTGCCAGGATCTCCTTTGCAGAGTCGATGTTACTGAGAATATTACTGTACTCCCTGTAAGCTTTCACAACGGGTTCAAGATCACGGTATTCCTTGTTAAGCTTTATGTAGCGCTGCATATCATTTGCAACGGCAGGATCAGTAAGCATCTGTTCCACCTCCTCAAACCTCAGCCTGACTCCCTCAAGTTTTTCAAGTATATTATTGCCAGCCATTCCTGAAAATTGTGATTTCCTGCAAAATTAGTAAATATTCACAGGCTTTGTATACATTTCGGCACAAGTTGTCATTAACCGCATTCTAAGAACTGACCGGCAGTATTAGCCAGACCAAATACTTTTGCTTTTCAGATATTATTTATTAGTTTTAAAATTTTCCCAAATCGACCACAGACAATGCTAAAAGAGAAAACAATAATTTTATTATTCCTTTTAAACCTGACTTTTATGCCGGTTGGCGGACAAACCGGTCCTTCATATCCCGGACAGGATACACTTCTGATTTTTTCAGGTTCAGGCGAAAACCAGATATTATTACACCATCTTGACTCCTCCACCTTTGAAATTGCAGTAACCTCAGAAGATCCCGAAATCCTGTCCGTAACGGATGTAATATATGTTACAGGGCAAACCTTTGCAATTGTTATGGTCGAAGAACAGGGGGAACCGGGACAGGTAAGCCTTGAAATCAGTATTGACGGCAGCATACGGTACCTGGAAGTTCATATTGTCAACTATCCGGCACGGGGTGTCAATTATGAGATACACGACATAGTTTTCTGGCAGACGGCAGTCCCCCTGGGAGAGGTTCCGATATTTGATACAATACTTGAGTATGCAAGGAACCCCCACTTTGATCTGAACTGGGAAGAGATCCCTATAACGGTTAACATGGACTGCACTTCTCCTGTTTGCTGGGGTTATGATTTCTATACAGGCTTTTACACAGGATATTTTATAGCGCCGGAAACAGGCGCCTATAATTTCTATATGCAGTCGGCAGACAATACTGCCCTGTGGCTGAGCGACGGAACTGACATGAATAATGCCGCTGTAATTATTGACAGGGGCGAAGGCATAGGAACAAGTGCGGGTCAGAACAGAATCAGGTCAGAACCCGTTGAACTGGTAAAGGGGAATATTTATGCATTCTATGCGACACAGTGGATAATTCACAACCCCGCAGGAGGATTACTGGTTGAGGGACCCCATAATGACCAGCCTGAATATCTTGGAGGAGACCTGGTCATGCCGCTGTATGATGTTGAGAAACCGACATCCCCTGAAAATCTTGAACTTGTATGGCGTGCAACAGAAAAGGCTTTTTTAAGCTGGGATGCTTCAACAGATAACTACCGGGTTGACGGTTACAATCTTTACCTGAACGGACTTGCAATTAATGACGATCTGATCCGGGGAACTTCGTTTGTGGCTGACAGCCTGATCGAAAACACAGTATATTATGCACTTGTAACTGCTGTTGATGATGCGGGCAACGAATCTTTTGTCAGCAATACACTTAAGTTCAGGACACATCCCGAAGATACCATACCTCCCTCACCGCCCGCCGAAATTGAGCTGCTTCAGGCTACCGGACTTGCAATGGAGTTACAATGGACTGGCGGTGAAGACGGAGAGACAGAGGTGATCGCCTACAATCTCTATGTTGACAACAACCTTTATAATACAGCAGGCTATATTTATGACACCAGCATTATTATTAAGGGTCTCAGGCCAGTCACCTCCTATGAAATCACTGTCGAATCGGTAGATGCCGGTTTCAATGTATCTCAACCAGGTGATGTGTCTGTCTTTTCCACGACTGAGTACGACCCGCTTGAACCCGACAACCTGGGGATTAACAGCGGCAGGGTTGTCATCCATGATCAGAACATCTCGCGAAATGAGGGTTTTGGCATCAATGGCCCCTACGAAAACCGTGAAATGGTTGACAAGGCCGAGATAAGGGAACTCCTGAGGGAACTGCAGCCTGGTGCAATCCGGTGGGGGGCCATTACTGCCAACAGCAAGTCGTTTGCCGCTCATACCGGCACAGGCCATAACAATAACACCTACGGCAGGGTGATGAATTTTGCCAATGAACTTGGTGCCAGGTTTGCCCTTACTGTTGGAGTGCAGGATGGAATCGATTACAGGAAAGAGCCTGAAACATTCCTTCGCCTTATGGAGTATCTTGGAGGGCCCGCTGACACACCGGGTGGCGAAAGAAGGGCTGCAGAAGGTTTCACCGGGCCTCTGCTTGACAACAGCAAGGGTGTTCTGATTGAGTTCGGGAACGAGGTTTGGGGAGCATCGGCCCACGACGCTGAGATTGGATCGGACTATAAGGTATACCGTGAATGGGCAAGGGAGATGGCAGGGGTTATCCGTTCTTCGCCCTATTATGACCCTGAGAAGATAACCATGGTATACAGCGGGAGAAACCCGGAACCCTGGTACGGGGTAAACCGTTCGGTACTTACGGGAGACCGCGGGGAAGTTGAATGCCTCGGTGTATCGGGCTACCTTGGCGGCAACCTTGATTATGACCCTGCTATTCCGCGCGGAGACAGTGAGCTCGATTATTACAACAGCGGTATTGCACTTGCCCGCAGTAAATTATCGGGGATGCAGCAGACCATGGATAATATGATGCACCTGACCGGCACACTTAAATCTTTCTACCTGTATGAGTCTAATATGACCAGAACCAATTATAACGGCCGGTTCGGACAGGCGATCCTGATGACCGATTATCTTGCTGCCGGCATGGAATACGGCTCAATTGTACCCAGTCTCTTCCACCTGACGGGCGGACAATGGCGCATTACAAGGCCAGCTGAGAATTACCGCCAACTTCCGCTGTTCATTACCGGAAAATATTTCAACAGGTTCTGCAAGGGGCATAACATGAAAACCGAATTCCTCACGGCAAACAGTTTAACCCACAGAGACGGAAGATCAATTAACTGGGAACCGGTTGGAACCTATGCCTACAATCGCGGCGAAAACTTTTCCATTTTGCTTATCAACAGGGATTTCACTGAAGATTATACGATCCAGGTCAGTCTGCCCGGAGAGATTGCATTCTCTTCAGATGCCATGATGTATACAATCTGGGAGGATGATTTCAGCTCCTTTGATTACAATATTGATTCCATCAGCATAGCATTGACTGACGGCATGTTCGTTGAAATTCCACGTCATGCAATGATAATCATTGCTGCCACAGGAGACGATCCTGGCTATGAAGAACTGCCGCTCGGATACTATAACCGGATAAGGCCCGACAGCATATATGTCCGCACCGATGGCGACGGACATATTTCGGCTGACAGGCAGAGATTAAATATCTATGCCACGGTATTCCCCGAAAACGCCCGGTTCAGGAAGGCGAACTTTGAAGTGCTTGAGAATACCACAGGGAGTTCCAGGACAGATTTCGCAACAAACCGGGTGATGTTCACCGGATCCGGCAACGCGGAGGATGAAGGCCATATAGTGCTGCGTGTATATGCGGCTGACAATCCTGATGTTTCTGACACACTGGTGATCAATGTCAGCAACCAGGCACCTGTAAACATTGAGGAAGCAAAACCCGGATCAAATAATCAGTTCTTCTACCCTAATCCGGCAGGAGACATACTATATCTTCAGGAAAGTGTTGAATCAGGATCACTGGTCGGCATATTTGACACCGCCGGCCGCCCTGTAATGCAACTGAGACTGGCTGACACGCATCTACTGCAAATAGGTCAACTGAAACCGGGCAATTATATAATCAGGATAGAGAGTCCTGACGGTAAAGTCTACAGTGGTATATTCACCAGGAAATGATCTGCCTCATGGAGAGGGCTTATTAGATCAACCGTACACGAATTCGCCGGCAAATGATCTTATTGTGAGCTTACTGCCGGATGATGCCTCGCAATGACCCACTATCTTTGCATCAACACCCAGGCTTCGTGAAATATCAATTATATCGTCTGCTATCCCGGGTGGCACATAAAGCTCAAAGCGGTGTCCCATGTTAAAGACCCTGTACATTTCATCCCAGGGGGTGCCTGACTCGTCCCTGATCAGTCTGAATAGCGGTGGTAAATCAAACATATTGTCCTTCACAACGTGAAGCTTATCAATGAAATTAAGCACCTTGGTCTGCCCGCCCCCGCTGCAGTGAACCATACCATGTATCTCCCTGCGAAATTGGCTGAGTACCCTTGCAATGACCGGTGCGTATGTGCGGGTGGGCGACAGCACAAGCCTTCCTGCATCCAGTCCGGTTCCCTCCACAAGATCAGTCAGTTTCAGCGAACCGCTGTAGACAAGTCCGGAAGGCATACCCGGGTCGAAACTATCGGGGTATTTTTCTGCCAGGTATGACCCGAACAGATCATGGCGGGCAGAGGTAAGACCATTGCTTCCCATTCCACCATTGTATTCCTTCTCCCAGACAGCCCTGCCAAAGGAGGAAAGCCCCACAATAACATCGCCTGCCGCTATGCGATCATTAGTGATCACCTCATCCCTTTTCATCCTGCAGGTGACCGTTGAATCTACTATAACTGACCTTACCAGGTCACCCACATCGGCAGTCTCACCACCTGTCGAGTATATCCCTATGCCCAGATCCCGCATTTCATTCAGAAACTCTTCAGTGCCATTTATTATAGCCGAAACAACCTCACCGGGCACAAGATTCCTGTTACGTCCGATGGTTGATGAAAGAATAATATTGTCTGTTGCACCCACACACAGAAGGTCGTCCAGGTTCATAACTATCGCATCCTGGGCTATCCCCTTCCATACATCCATATTGCCTGTCTCCTTCCAGTAAACCCAGGCCAGTGATGACTTGGTGCCGGCACCGTCTGCATGCATTATATTGCAGTAACCGGGATCACTCCCCAGGATATCGGGAATAATCTTGCAAAACGCATTAGTGAACAGCCCCTTGTCTATTCCGCTGATAGCCTTGTGTACATCTTCTTTTGAGGCTGACACGCCCCTTCTGTCGTATCTCGATTTTTCACCCATGCTCCTCTGTTTGGGATTCGCTAACCCGGTCCGTTGCCTGGCTTTTTTTGTTCCACCTTAACGAATAAAGGTCGGTCCGGCGGTCCTTCAGATTCCTCACCGACCCGTTCACATGCAGCTCCTTCAGCAGGTCAAGGTTGACATCAACAATAAGTGTCATCTCGGTATTAGGGGTAGCCTCACTGACTATCGTGTTTGTGGGAAAAGCAAAATCCGACGGGGAGAATACAGCCGATTGCGCATACTGAATATCCATATTGTTAACACGTGGCAGGTTGCCTACGCTTCCCGCAATGGCAACGTAGCATTCATTTTCGATTGCCCGGGCCTGGGCACAGTGCCTGACCCGGTTATACCCGTTCTGCGTATCAGTCAGGAACGGCACAAAAAGTATCTCCAGTCCCTGATCTGCCATAATCCGTCCGAGCTCGGGGAATTCCACATCGTAACAGATCAGCACGCCTATCTTTCCTGAATCGGTTTCAAACACCTTTATTGAATCTCCACCGGTCAATCCCCAGCTTGTAAGTTCGCTAGGGGTAATATGTATTTTGTACTGCATGTCCCACGAACCGTCACGGCGACACAGATAGGCTACATTATACAATTTCTCATCTTCATATACAGGCAGGCTTCCGCATATAATGTTAACATTGTAGCTGATGGCAAACTCAACGAATTTGCTCCTTATGGGTTCTGAATAGTTTGCCAGAGCCCTGATGGCATCCGATTCGGCCAGATGGTTGTACTTAGCCATCAGCGGGGCATTAAAGAATTCAGGGAACAAAATAAAGTCGCTCTGGTAATCACTTACTGCATCTATGAAAAATTCCATCTGCTCGATAAGAGCATCGACAGAAGCCAGGTGCCTCATCTGCCACTGAACCAGTCCGAGTCGCACAACGGACTTTTTCCTGCCGATGGCCCTCTCCTTCTCCTCGTAGTATATATTGTTCCACTCAATGAGCGTGGCAAATGTTTTTGATTCATTGTCAATAGGGAGATAGTTGCGTAATATCTTCTTGACATGAAAATTATTTGAGATCTGGAAAGTAAGAATCTGGTCATAAATCTCCTTCATCTCCACCTTCTCAATATACTGCTTGGGTGTAAGTTCCCCTGAATAGTCACTGTACCCGGGAATCCGTCCTCCGGCAATAACTGCACGCAGGTTCAGGTTTTCGCAAAGCTCCTTGCGTGCATCGTAAAGTCGTCTTCCAAGTCTCATATTCCGGAACCCGGGGTGAACAAATATATCTATTCCATACAGAACATCACCTTCCGGATCATGGGTCCCAAACCGGTAATTACCTGTTATCTGCTCATAAGTGTGGGAATCGCCGAACTGACTGTAATCTACAATGATAGACAGGGCACAGGCCACTACTTTCCCGTTTACTTCGACACAGATCTGGCCCTGAGGGAACAGGTTCATCAGTTTCTTCAGCTGGGAATACTTCCATACTGCGCCTCCGATACCCGAATAGGCAACCTTCATCGCCTCGGCTATGTCGTCATAGTCCTTCAGGGTCAAATTCCTCAGTATTACAGTGGTGTCTTTGCTCATAATCCCGCAAATGTACATAAAATTTTTTCTGCGTAAAGTTACACACAGACGCATGAAAAAATTTTATGGGAAAGCGAAGCGGTTCCTTCTGTAAGTCAAAATTTTGTATTTTCTAAACAAAATTTTGGCTGTTTTTTACAGGAGAAATATACAAAAATGATCAAATTAAATAAGTCCGGCAGCAAAAGCATGCTACAGAGGCCCGATCCTGCCATGTGACTCTACTGCGGAACATCCGGGTGAGGCGGATTGGTGAATTTATATTAATTTATCTCTTTTACTTTGTTATTTTTTTGAGCATTCAGTTATTTTGCTTTTATTTGCAGGCCTTTTTTTTATTTTCTCAAAACTATCGTACCATGAAGAATAAGTATGTCGATCTGATAGAGCAGACATTTGAATTTCCGCAAGAGGAGTTCATGGTAGAGGAAAATGAACTCTACTTTAACGGCATTCCACTGATGGATGTTATCAAGCAATACGGAACACCGCTCAAGGTTACTTATCTTCCCAGGATCGGCGAAAAGATCCAGAAGGCGAAGAAATGGTTTAATGTTGCCATTGCCAAGGCCGATTATAAGGGTGACTACCATTACTGTTACTGCACGAAAAGTTCGCATTTCTCCTTCGTTCTGGAAAAGGTCCTCGAGAACGACGTTCACCTGGAAACATCATCGGCATTTGACCTGAATATCATCGAAGAGCTTTATCAGACCGGACTTATAAACAAGGATATATATATCGTATGCAACGGGTTCAAAAGGCCCCAGTACATTGAAAATATTGCCGGTTTTATCAACGGCGGTTTCTCCAATACAATTCCGGTACTTGACAACATGTTTGAGCTCGACCAGCTCAACAAACTGATTAACACCAAATACAAAGTCGGCATAAGGATAGCTGCAGAGGAAGAACCCAAATTTGAATTCTACACCTCAAGGCTGGGCATCAGGTATAATGACATAATCTCATTCTACCAGGAAAAGATAAAACCCAACCCCAAACTTGAACTGAAGATGCTGCATTTCTTCATTAACACGGGCATTTCCGACAATGCCTATTACTGGAACGAGCTTTCCAAGTGTGTCAGTGTATATTGCGAACTCAAAAAAATATGCCCAGAACTGGACTCCCTCAACATAGGCGGCGGCTTCCCCATTAAAAATTCACTCTCGTTTGATTACGACTATGAATATATGGCAGAAGAAATAATTGCACAGATTAAGAATATATGTGACCGGAATGAAATACCCGAGCCGGACATTTTTACCGAATTCGGATCTTACACGGTAGCCGAAAGCAGCGCAGTCCTATACTCCATACTCGGACAAAAAAGACAGAATGACCGTGAAATCTGGAACATGATCGACTCCTCCTTCATGACCACATTACCTGATACATGGGCCCTGAACAAGAGGTTTATTCTTCTTGCGGTAAACAACTGGGATGAGGAGTATGAAAGGGTGTTTCTTGGGGGACTTACCTGTGACAGTGAAGATTATTATAATTCAGAAGCCCACGCCAATGCCATCTTCCTGCCAAAGATCAGGAACGGGGAGCCTCAGTATATCGGGCTTTTCCACACCGGTGCATACCAGGAATCGATCGGAGGCTATGGGGGAATTCAGCATTGCCTGATCCCTGCCCCGAAGCATATAATTATTGACCTTGATGAAGAGGGAGAGATTACAACAAAACTCTTTGCCAAGGAACAAAGCCATAAATCGATGCTAAAAATTCTTGGCTATTAGTGTTATTTAAAATCCATCTGGCATGACTAATTTCGGGGGACTCCCTGAGGAGTTTTCAAAAGAACAGACTGCAGCAATAGTTATACTGCCTGTTCCGTATGACGGAACAAGCACATGGATAAAGGGGGCTGACAAAGGTCCGCAGGCTATCAATGAAGCTTCTGCAAACATGGAGCTTTACGATATTGAAACTGATAGCGAGGTCTATCTCAGGGGTATCCATACAGCTGCACCCGTAACCGAAGCCTCGGGGCCTGAGAAGATGTCGGCTTCGGTTTACGAAAGAGCAGGGTATTACCTTGACAGGGGAAAATACCTGGTTGTAACAGGCGGGGAGCATTCCGTATCAATAGGCAGCATGAAAGCCTTTGCTGAAAGATACAATGAACTTACATTCCTTCAGATCGATGCTCACAGTGATATGAGGAATGAATACGAAGGGTCCGGACACAATCATGCCTGTGTCATGGCAAGAGCAAGTGAGATGGCACCGGTGGTACAGGTAGGTATCAGGGCTGTCGACTCGGCTGAGTTAAGCCTTATCAGCACAGAGAAGGTTTTCTTCGCCCACCAGATTCATGACAATGATAAATGGATGGACAGGGCTGTCAGCATGCTCACTGAAAATGTATACCTTACAATAGACCTGGATGCGCTTGACCCGTCAATAATGCCTTCGACCGGCACTCCCGAACCGGGTGGTATGGGATGGTATCAGACACTTGAATTCATCAGGAGGGTAATCGCTTCCAAAAATCTTGTCGGGTTCGATGTTGTCGAACTTTGTCCTTCAAGAGATAATAAGGCACCGGATTTTCTGGCGGCAAAGCTTATCTACAGAATATTAAGCATGCAATTTGCAAAAGAAAGAACATAAATCAAAAGATAACATAAAATGGAAAAGAAAGATTTTCTGAAAGACACGGTAAAGCACGTCGACATCAAAACATTCGATGCTACGCCCATTATCGAATCAATGCGTGACATGTCTTTTACATCGCGCGACACTGCGTCTGCAGCCGACATATATACAAGGATGCTCAGGGAGGACGGCTGCTCGGTAATCCTGACCCTTGCCGGAAGCACAAGTGCTGGAGGCTGCATGCAGGTATACGTTGATATGGTTAAAAGCAATATGGTAGACGCCATTGTGGCCACAGGGGCGTCAATTGTGGATATGGACTTTTTCGAGGCGCTGGGCTTTAAGCATTACAAGGGCTCACCGGATGCCGATGACAAACAGCTCAGGGAATTCTATATTGACAGGATATACGACACCTATATTGATGAGGAGGAGTTGCAGATATGTGACCATACGGTAAAGGAGATTGCAGACCGCATGGAGCCGGGGGCTTATTCATCAAGGGAGTTTATCAGGGAAATGGGCAGGTACCTTGTCGACAACTCAAAGAAAAAGGATTCTCTTGTGCAGGTTTGTTTTGAAATGAATGTGCCGATATTCTGCCCGGCCTTTACTGACAGCAGTGCAGGATTTGGCCTGGTGAAACATCAGTGGGACAATCCGGCCAGGCACATAGCCATTGATTCTGTCAAGGATTTCCTGGAACTGACAAGAATAAAAATGGCCGCACCTGCTACCGGCCTCTTTATGATCGGTGGAGGGGTGCCTAAAAACTTTACACAGGATACCGTGATCTGTGCAGAAATACTCGGCAAGGATGTTGAGATGCACAAATATGCAATCCAGATTACGGTAGCAGATGCAAGAGACGGAGCCTGCTCAAGTTCTACGCTGAAGGAAGCCTCCTCCTGGGGTAAGGTTGACACTGTATATGAACAGATGGTATATGCCGAAGCAACATCAGTGCTTCCATTGATAGCAAGTTACCTTTATCACAAAGGCGACTGGAGGGCACGCACCAGAAAAGAGTGGTCGAAAATGCTCGATAAAATTACGGCCGGGAGCCAGGGGTAGAGAACGTGCATGGCACTTTCACTGATCCGGGAGCGGATTATTGATAATCTGTCGAAAGGACTTCAAACTCCGTGCGCCGGTTTATCTGGTGCGCGGTTTCTCGCATCTCTTCAGTTTCGAGCGACTCTATATATTCTTCAGTAAGCACTGTGCCTTCCGGGAGGAACGGGTAGACCTCAGCCAGGCGCTCATCAACAATCCTGGGGCGGGATTTGCCGTATCCTGCAGCCACAAGCCTGTCTGCTGCTATCCCGTTTTCGATAAGGTAATCTACTACAGATTGTGCTCGCCTTTGTGAGAGATTTAAGTTGAAATCGGCGCCGCCCCTTGAATCAGTATGTGATGCAAGTTCAATAGTAATGTGCGGGTTGTCGTTAAGGATCTCCACCAGCCTGTCAAGGGCTACCATCGATTCCGGACGGAGGTCCCACCTGGCAAAATCGTAGAATATATCGCCAAGCTCGATTGGCCTCGCAAACGACTGGATATCAATTGAAACAGAAAAATCCTCGCTGCGATCAAGTCCCCGTGTCGAAACCCCGGCTTTATCAGTGAGATATCCCTCATAAGATGCAAGAAATACATAATCGGCTCCCGGACGGAGCATAAACCTGAAATCTCCTTTATCACCGGTTGTTACGCGAAGTATGGAACCATCGCTGCCAACCATCTGAACCCTTGCCCCAGGCATCTCATCGCCGGTTTCAATGTCCCTTACAACACCTGAAACATTGAAACTAAGCGGGGGCATATAAAAAGAGAAAATATTGTCAACACTGCGCCTTCCCCTGTTTGAACTGAAATACCCCCTCTCAGCATTCCTTTCGAACACTATTCCGAAGTCATCGGAAGGAGAGTTAATGGGATAGCCCATGTTGGATACACTCCAGCCTCCTTCTTCATTAACGACTGCCCTGAAAATATCCAGTCCGCCCATTCCGGGATGTCCGTTCGACGAGAAATAGAGTGATCCGTCATGGTGGATATACGGAAACACTTCATCTCCTTCCGTATTGATATCCGGGCCAAGGTTTATGGGTTCGCCCCACGGACTGTTTTCATTGTCCCGGGTGACTTTCCATATATCCTTTCCTCCGATCCCTCCGGGAATATCAGAAACAAAATAAAGCGTCAACCGGTCAGGTGAAATTGCAGGATGGGCTGCAACAAGGGTATCGGGGACGAGTTCCAGCACTTCGGGCCTGCTCCAGCCACTGCCACTGCGTTTAGCATGATATATCTGGCATCCGTTGTTCCTTCTGCGCACAGCCTTGCAACTGGTGAAGTACATCTCCATGTAATCCGGTGTGAAAGAAGGAGTGCCTTCATCAAATTCCGAATTGATACCTTCAACCGGTGAAGGGCTGCTCCAGATACCCTGCCGGTCCTTCCTTGATTCATAGATATTGGCAAAGTATTCACCTGTAGCTCCATGCCTGATGCCATTCTCGCCCTTTCTTGCCGATGTGAAATATACCAGGGTGTAATCCTCGCTTGCAAATGCAGGAGAATAATCGCTCTCCCTGGAATTGAAAAAATTCACCTCATCTATTTCATAGGGAGATGGATTTTCAATCCAGTACATGGCAAGTTCTACCGATTTTATCCCGGCCTCTCCCCTGGGATCACCCGGAACCAGTTCACTGAATATTTCGAACTGTTCAATGGCCTCCTCATACTTCTCATTCATCTTAAGGGCCTCGGCATAGTACCAGTGTACCTCCGGATTATCGTAATTCCGGTTTATTGCCCTTCTGAACCAGTTTTCTGCCAGCCGGGCCTCTGAAAGCTTAAAATAGCACCGGGCTATCTTGAATACTATCTCGGTTCGCAGATCCCGGTCATTTATGGCAGAGTATGCATTCCTGTACAGGTCAACTGCCTCATAATACTCACCGGCTGCATACGCACTTTCAGCCCGGTCCAGGCGCCTTGACTGCCCTGACATGTCAATACATATCAGAAGACCGGCAATGACAAGCAGCATGAAACATGATCTCATACCAGGAATCTTTTTTGTGTTAACATGTAAAAGTAGATATTTTTCTCTAATCCCATCACGAGGATTGACTGGAATTAAACTATCTGCCCCCTTTGTTTCAATACCGGCTTATATAACAAAACCGGGACACAAAATATTGTCCCGGTTTGCACACTTATGAAAAATACAACCTAACCTTATCTCTTTACCTGATGAAAAGCAGCTCCCTGTATTTGGGCAGCGGCCATAACTCATCATCAACTATCATTTCCAGGTGATCTATCTGATAACGTATCTCATCGAGGTACGGTTTAACTTTATCGGCATAGATCCTTGCTTTGCCCCCTATGTCATCGATAACATTTGCCTTTCTTCGTTCGTCTATCATGTTGTTAACCTTGATGTTTACCATGGCGGCACGGCTCGATATCTCCCGGATAGATGCAAGCTGAGTGCCTGCCAGTTTTTCAAAATCTTTCTCTGCAAAGAGTTCTTTCAAACCTTTTACGTTTTTTATCAGAACATTCTGGTACTTGTAAACAGTTGGAAGAATATGATTGACCGACAGGTCTCCGAGGACTCTCGCCTCAATCTGAAGTTTCTTGGTGTATTTCTCAATGTCAATTTCAAGCCGCGCATCAAGCTCACGGGGGGTTAAAACATTCATTTCAGAAAAAAGAGCCTTTGATTTATCAGCAACCATGGCAGAAAGAGCGTCAAGAACATCATCCACATTCGTAAGGCCTCTCTTCTCAGCCTCTTTTTTCCATTCATCAGAGTAATTATTCCCGTCAAACCTGACCATCTTTGATGAAACGATGAACTGCTTGATGACCTGGAAGACAGCCTCATCTTTCTTTACACCCTTTTCAACGAGTTTATCAACTTCGTTTTTAAACTCCTTAAGCTGGCTGGCAACTATGGTGTTGAGAGCTATCATCGGGGATGCAACATTTGTTGATGCGCCTACGGCCCTGAACTCAAACCGGTTACCCGTAAATGCAAAAGGCGAAGTACGGTTACGGTCAGTATTGTCGGGCATTATCTCAGGTATCTTTCCAACATCCAGTTTCAGCTCGGTTTTTTCATCGGGACTCATCTTCTTTCCGGAAACCCTTGCCTCAAGCTCATCCAGCACCTTATTCATCTCGCTTCCGAGGAAAACCGACATTATTGCCGGTGGTGCCTCGGCTGCTCCAAGCCTGTGCTCATTACCGAGAGAAACTATACTTGACCTGAGCAGATCCTGGTATTCGAAAACCCCCTTGATCACAGAAACGAAAAAGGCCAGAAACAGCATATTGGTCTTCGGGGTCTTACCCGGCGCGAACAGATTTGTACCGCTGTCTGTAATAATCGACCAGTTACAGTGCTTGCCCGATCCGTTGACATCCTTATAGGGCTTTTCATGGAAAAGAACCTTGAAGTTGTGCCGTTTGGCAACACGTTTCATTATTGTCATCAGAAGCTGGTTGTGGTCAACCGCTAGATTTACCTCCTCAAATACCGGGGCACATTCGTACTGGTTGGGTGCAACTTCATTGTGTCGGGTCTTAACCGGTATGCCGAGCTTATAGGCCTCAATCTCAAATTCGCGCATGAACGCCGACACCCTCATCGGTATGTACCCGAAGTAATGGTCAGCCAGCTGCTGGTCCTTTGCTGAAGAGTGCCCCATAAGGGTCCTGTCAGTAAGCTTGAGGTCGGGCCTTGCATTAAAGAGGGCATCATCGACGAGGAAATATTCCTGTTCACAACCAAGTCCGATATAAACTTTTGACACACTCTTGTCAAAATAGTTGCACAGTTCAACAGCAGTTTTGTCAACAGCTTCGATTGATTTAAGCAACGGTGTCTTGTAATCAAGCGAATCCCCCTTGAAAGAAATGTAAACAGAAGGGATACAAAGGGTGCTGCCCATTACAAAAGCAGGCGATGACGGGTCCCACGCCGTATAACCACGGGCTTCAAAGGTATTTCTCATTCCGCCGCTTGGTAAGCTGGATGCATCAGGCTCCTGCTGCACAAGATTGCCGCCGTCAAAATTTTCTATTACAGAAACATCCGAAGAAGGCTCGAAAAATGCATCGTGTTTCTCTGCAGTGGCGCCGGTCAGGGGATGGAACCAGTGTGTGTAGTGGGTAGCCCCACGGTCAACAGCCCAGGCTTTCATGCCTGAAGCGATCTGGTTTGAGACCTTACGGTCGACTTTTGTACCCTTGTCAATTGCTTCCATAACACTGGCAAAAGCCTCTTGCGAAAGATATTCCTGCATCTTCCTTCTGTTGAAAACATTAACACCAAAATATTCTGAGGTCTTGCCGGCCGGAAACTTAACTTCCTGCGGATACCGGGAGCTTGATTTTTCCACGGCACTGAAACGGAGTGTACCCATTAGCGGTTTGTTTTTAAATTATACAAATAATCAAAATTGTTTTTCGGGTCAAATATATATATTTTTTCTTACACCCCCCTGCTTTTTCTCTTTTTTCTATTTATTTTATTATTTTTTTGTACACACCCCCTCTTTTATGACCCTTTATTGTGCTTATTTTTCTTTTTTCGGGCTTCCCGACAATTCTCGTCAATAACAACATCTGAAATTTGCAATACCAAAAAGCCGGTACCAAAAATGTGGTACCGGCTGAAATCTTATAATAACCTTATTCTATCTATTTCCTTACTTCCTGTATATAGTATTTGTAGAACAGGGGAATGGTCTCGATCCCTTTGTAAAAATTCCACAGGGGGTAGTTCTCATTGGGTGAGTGTATTGCATCGCTCTCGAGTCCGAATCCCATAAGGATAGACTTTACCCCGAGAACCTTCTCAAAAAGACTGATTATGGGTATGCTCCCACCGCTTCTGAAAGGAATCGGCTTTTTCCCGAAGGTATCTTCATAAGCCTGGCTTGCTGCCCGGTAGGCCGGATGATCAACAGGAGAAACATAACCCTGTCCCCCATGCAAAAGCCTTGCATTTACCCTTACACCCGGCAGTGCAATAGACTCAAAGTGGGCTTTGAACATCTCATCCACCTTACGGTAGTCCTGGTCGGGGACAAGCCTCATTGAGATCTTTGCATATGCTTTTGAGGGCAGGATGGTTTTTGCTCCTTCGCCCGTATATCCTCCCCAGATACCATTAACATCAAGCGAAGGCCTTGTGCCGGTCCGTTCCATTGTCGAGTAACCCGCTTCCCCCCCAAGCTCATCCACATCGATCTCTTTTTTGTACTGCTCTTCATCGAAGGGAGCTCCTGCCATTCCCTTTCGCTCCTCATCACTGGCTTCAATAACGTCGTCATAGAATCCGGGGATGGTTATCCGGCCATTCTCATCGGTAAGTGAGGCTATCATTTTGGCAAGGGCATTTACCGGATTCACGACAGCTCCGCCATAGAGACCGGAATGAAGATCACGGTTCGGACCTGTTACTTCAACCTCCATATAGCTCAACCCCCTCAAACCGGTGGTAATTGAGGGCACATCCCGTCCGATCATGCTTGTATCGGACACAAGGATGACATCGGACTTCAGTTTACCGGCATTCGCCTCACAAAATTTTCCCAGGCTTGGAGAACCGATCTCCTCCTCGCCCTCGATCATGAATTTCACGTTGCATGGCAATATCCCGTTGTTAACCATGTATTCAAATGCCTTTACATGCATGAACAGCTGGCCCTTGTCGTCATCAGAGCCCCTTCCCCATATCCTGCCGTCACGTATCTCCGGCTCGAACGGGGGAGATTTCCAGAGATCGAGAGGTTCTGCCGGTTGTACATCATAGTGACCATAGACCATGACCACAGGCAGTGAAGGGTCTGTGATCTTTTCAGCATATACAACCGGGTGTCCGTCCGTAGCAATTACCTCGGCATTATCGGCTCCGGCCTCCAGCAATGACTTTTTGATATATTCGGTTGCACGTTGCATGTCCGGCTTATTCTCACTTTTTGAGCTCACTGAGGGGATCCTGATCAGACCGAACAGCTCATCAAGAAACCGGTCCTTGTTTTTTTCAATAAAAACATTAATATTTTCCATGGTATTTATATGAGTTTAGGTCAAAGATAACCAAACCACCTTAAAAAGCCGACCAAAAAAAACCATCATTCATTTCCTCCGGCAAAAGTGGCAGCAGCTATTTCAAGTTCACGGTAATAATCCGACCCGAACCTGCGCAAAAGGCCTTCTTTGCAGAAAGCAAAAACCGGGACTCCCAGTTTTTCACCATTGACGATCGCAGGCTTGCAAACCGGCCACCGGTCGTAGTTGACAGCGGTAAAACTCTCATACTCCTTAACCCTTACAGGATACAGATGGCATGACACCGGTTTGCGGAAAGGAACAGCACCCTCTGACCAGGCCTTCTCAATCGCACACCTGGCAATCCCATTATCGAAAACAGCATAAACGCACTCTTTACCGCCAAGAAGAGGCGTTACCTTCTCACCGTCACTCTCGTCAGTCACATAGGTCCCTTCAGATTCGATAGCAGCCACTGATTCGCTCCGCAAATAGGGTTTAAGAACCGGAAAAATACTGTCCAGAAGGGGCAGCTCATCATCCAGCAGGGGAGCTCCGGCATCTCCCTGTACACAGCATGCTCCCAGGCATTTTTCAAGATTACATACAAATTTTTCTTCAAGCAATGAGAGTGCCAGTACTTTATCACCTGTCTGCAGCATGCCGGTCATTTCACAAGAACTTTACCGGTCATCTCTTCCGAAGCAGGCAAACCCATCATATACAGAAGGGTGGGAGCGACGTCTGCAAGTATCCCGTCCTCTACCGCTGTGAACCTGTCAGATACAACAATGCAGGGCACCGGGTTCAGAGAATGCGCCGTATTGACCGATCCGTCATTGTTAAGTGCATTGTCGGCATTTCCGTGGTCGGCTATGATCATACATTCGTAGCCGTTATCAGCGGCAGCCTTTACAACACTGCCAACGCAACGGTCCACTGTTTCGACCGCTTTGCGGATGGACTCATAGACGCCCGAATGGCCGACCATATCGCAGTTTGCAAAATTGAGACAGATAAAATCAAATTTCTTATTGTTAAGCACGGTAACAACAGCATCAGTAACCTCAGGGGCGCTCATCTCAGGCTTAAGGTCATAGGTGGCTACTTTTGGTGAGGGGATAAGTATTCTCTCCTCATTCTCAAACTCCTTTTCACGCCCGCCGGAGAAGAAGAAGGTAACGTGGCCGTATTTTTCGGTTTCGGCTATCCGCAATTGCTTCAGGCCAGCTGCCGAAACTATCTCCCCCATCGTATTGGTGAGGTTTTCCTTGTCAAACATAATCTTCACACCCCTGAAGGTATCATCATACCTGGTCATTGTAACGTAGTGAAGCGGCATGGTCTTCATATCGTGATCAGGAAAGTCCTTCTGCGTAAGCGCCATGGTTATCTCCCTAAGCCTGTCGGTACGGAAATTGAAGCATATTACAACATCATCAGGGCTGATATTTCCCACGGGATCGCCTGAATCATCAACCATAACAACTGGCCTGATGAATTCGTCTGTTACGTTTTCGTCGTAGGACTCCTGAATCGATTTGAGAATGTCGGTCGATTTTTTTCCTTTACCGTCGACAAGCAGGTCATAGGCCTCCTTGACCCTCTCCCATCTCTTGTCCCTGTCCATCGCATAATACCTGCCAACCAGCGATGCTATCCTCCCGTTTGATTTTCCGAGATGATCCTGAAGGTTTTTCACAAACCCGTATCCGCTTTTCGGATCAGTATCACGGCCATCGGTAAAAGCATGGATATATACCTTGTCAAGCCCGTATTCACCGGTAATATCACAAAGCTTGTAAAGGTGCCTGTCGGATGAATGCACTCCTCCGTCACTTACCAGTCCCAGAAAATGCACTGCCTTGTCATTATCCTTTGCATATGCCATGGCCTCTTTGAGTACTGGATTATCAGATATGCTGTCATCCTCAATTGCAAGGTTTATCCTGACAAGGTCCTGGTAAACTCTCCTGCCTGCCCCGATATTGAGGTGCCCGACTTCGGAGTTCCCCATCTGACCCTCCGGCAGACCAACATTCTCACCCGATGCATGCAGGCTTGAAAAAGGGTACTTTGCCGAAAGGCGGTCCATTACAGGAGTGTCGGAGTTATAAATCAGGTCGGAGCGTGACTTGTCACCGATACCCCACCCGTCAAGTATAATCAGAATTGTTCTTTTGTTTTCCATAATTTATTATATGCTCTCATTAAAAAATATCCTGCAAAATTATTCTTTTTAATTCAGGTAAAAAACCGCAGGCAAAATAATTTACGGTTCTCCGGCATGGGCCCTGACAGCAATGTCCTGGGAAGCATGGCCGGGCTGACATAATATGGCAGTGATCCTGGGACGCAAAAGTCCAGGTGATTATATCCCGATTTGATCACTGTTTTTTGATCGTTGGAAAGGTTTAATTACTTTTGGTCCCGTTTGCATTAAGCCCATAAATGAACTGCGGATCAATGTATATCTTATGACGGAGAACAAAAAACCAGGAATTGAACAGCTCCGGGACGACAAAACCTATTGTCTTGTAAGAACGCTCAAACATGACGAAATTGTGGAATTTGTCACCGCAGAACTAAAAAAGTTCAGGTGGCCTATTGTCACCTTCTACATTTTCAACTCTGTCCTGCTGCTGATCATAACCGCTATTACTGCAGCCAATGTGTTTCATGAGGTTATACCGTGGAGGGCACATCTTACGGGCCTTTTGGCAGGGACAGCAGCCGGCATACTGTTTGTCATCCCTTTTCATGAGGGGCTGCACGGACTGGCATACCGGATAGCAGGTGCAGGAAAGATCAGGTATGGAATGGATCTCCGGCAGATGCTGTTTTATGCCAGTGCTCCGGGGTTTGTTGCCGGAAGGAATGATTTTATGATTGTGGCATTCCTTCCCTTTATCGTTATAAACCTCTTCTTTTTTGCTTTTATAATAACCGGCCAGCAGTTCATGCAATGGGCATCCCTGGTGGCTATGCTAATGCACAGCACTATGTGTATCGGTGATTTTGCAATGATTAATTTCATGGCAGGGTTCTCCGGGAAGGATATTTACACCTATGATGATCCCGGATCAGAAACAAGTTACTTTTATATCCGCAACCGGGTTTAAAGTCAGTTTTTTTATTAGTTTTGCAAATCCCGCCCTGATTAATTTAGCACCGAAGTTAATGAAAGTCCCCTTTAAATTGGCGGCACTGTTGCTGCTGTTGGGTCCATTGCTGGGAGAACAGGCTGCCGGACAGACCCCGGGGAAGGAACCTCTCCGGCAGGAGGAGCTTATAAGACTGCTTGAAGAAAAACACTCGACCAGGATATTTTACAGACAGGAATGGCTGCTGGAAAGTGCAGCCGGACCGGAAATCCTTGAAATGCCTATTGAGAGGGCAGTATCAGTACTTTCCCGGAACAATAACCTCTCAGTCTACCGGATTGACAACTACTATGTCCTTGCACCGGGCAGTGACCTGGCATCCCGTCACACTACCCCCGATGAAACCACCGTTGCCATTGGTAATCCTCTCGAATACGGGCGCTTCCCAATTGTAAGCCTGTACGGCACCATATCTGACGGTCAGACCGGCGAACCCCTTGCAGGTGCTGTCATATACAGTCAGAGATCAGGAACGGGGGTGCCGGCAGGACCGGACGGCCACTTTTCCCTGAACCTCCCTCCGGGTGAACACCGGATCAGTATCAGCTTTGTAGGCTATGAGACTTCAGCTCGCAGGTTATATCTGTACAGTCCGGGAGAATTTGATTTCGAATTATTTGAGGAGAGCCTGCAGCTTGATGAGGTCACAATAATGGCACAGAGGGCAGAGTCAAATATCACACGCACCAGGATGAGTATGATAAGCCTGGACTCGAAAATGCTGAGGGAGCTGCCGGGAAGCATGGGAGAGCAGGATATTATCAGGAGCATGAGCCTGCTGCCCGGTATATCAACCGTAGGTGAATTCGGCACCGGGTTTAATGTGCGCGGGGGCAGTGCCGACCAGAACCTGGTACTGCTTGAGGAGGTTCCCCTGTTCAATTCCTCTCATCTCTTCGGACTTACATCGGTGGTGAACCCCGACATGGTAACCGGCGTGACAATGACAAAGGCAGGTATCCCTGCCAGGTACGGGGAAAGGGCTGCATCAGTCATGGATATAAGGATCAGGCCGGATGATGTAACCGGCACCAGCCTTACCGGCGGGATCGGACTGCTCAACAGCAGGGCCCATCTTAAAACCCCCCTTTTTTCTGAAAATATCATCTTTTCTGCAGGAGCGCGCACCTCGTGGTCGGACTGGCTACTGGGCAGGATACCCGACGAGGACCTCATGAACAGTTCAGCAGGGTTTTACGATCTTACCGGTACACTGGCCTTTTCAATCAATCCGAAAAATACAATCACAATCTTCGGATACAACAGCGCCGACCGCTTCGCATTTGCCGGGAACAGCGATCATGCCTACGGCAATACACTCGGGGCGATAAGGCTTAACTCGATTGCCGGGGAAAAAATTTCATTCAGCATCAATGCAGGTTTCAGCAACTACAACTACGAGGTTATTGAAAGCGATGAGTTGAGGCCATCGGCGGCTTACCGCCTTAATTCGGCTATCAGTTACCGGAGTCTTAAAAGTAATTTCATGTACTTTCCCGATCCCGATCACAACATAGAATTCGGATTCAATGCAATCCATTATTATACCGATCCCGGCAACCTCACCCCATACGGTCCCGGTTCGGATATCATCCCAGTGGCAGTTGACAACGGACAGGCTGTTGAACTGGCAGCTTACGTGAGCGATAATTTTACACTTACACCGTCGGTCAGCATCGAAGCCGGCCTGAGGTACTCCCGTTACTTCAGGCTTGGTGAAGCAACGGTCTACCTTTATGAACAGGGGGTGCCCCGGACAACAGCTTCAATAACCGACACGTTGCATTTTGGCGCCAACGAGATCGTAAAAAGCTACGGTGGCCCCGAACCGAGGCTGGGTGTCAGGTATATTCTTGACGGGGAAAGCTCGGTTAAAGCAAGCTATAACAGAATTCACCAGTATATCAACCTGATCTCGAATACATCAATAATTACACCCTCCGATACCTGGAATCTAAGCGACACACATCTCAAACCCCTTAAAAGCGACCATTATGCGCTGGGATACTTCAGGAATTTCAGCAACAACAGTGTTGAAACTTCCGTCGAGCTTTACTATAAAAGGCTTTACAATGTAACTGAGTACAAAGAAGGTGCGCAGATCATACTGAACGAAAGACCTGAGACCGACCTGATAAATGCAAAGGGGCACAATTACGGTATCGAGCTCTATGCAAGGAAGAACAGCGGGAGACTGACCGGATGGGCCAGTTACACACTTTCAGCTTCGATCAGAAGGTCCGGTGAGGAGCACCCTGAAAACAGAATTAACCGCAACGAGTATTTCCCTTCAAACTATGACAAGCCACACGACTTCTCTGCAAATCTTAATTACAATATAACCAGGAGGTGGATCCTGGGCGGCACCTTTGCCTACAGCTCGGGAAGGCCGGTAACCCTCCCGGAGCTTTATTTCTATCATGGAAACACCATGCTGGTGCGCTATTCAGACCGCAACGCTTACAGGCTGCCGGACTACCACAGGCTTGACCTTTCGCTGACCCTGCTGGAAAACCTGAGGACCGACAGGCGGGGCAAGGGACACTGGACATTTTCTGTTATCAATGTTTACGGCAGGAAGAATGCCTATTCGGTCTTTTATGAGAGGAATGACATGACATCAGGTTCAAGGTCAAACCTGTTCAGCCTGTACAAACTTTATATAATCGGGCGGCCACTGCCTACCCTCACCTATAATTTCACCTTCTGATGAAGAGATATATATTATATATCACCTCAATTGCCGTTATGCTCCTGCAGGCTGTTCTGCCGTCCTGCCGCGAGATATACAACCATGTGCCAAACATCGCTGAAGATGCGATAGTCGTTGACGGGCTTCTGTCAGACCATCCCGGCCCCCATCTTATCAGGCTTACCGGCATTGAGATGATCGAGACAAGTGATCCGGACAACCCGCATTCGCCAGTAAACGAAGGCATCCCTGATTATATAAAGGGAGCATCCGTGATCGTTGCTGATGATGCCGGCAACCAGTTCATATTCAGCGAAGAGGCACCGGGGCGTTACTATTCGGACAGCACGCTGAGGGCCGTTGAAGGGATGAGTTACACTCTTCATATAACCACTTCCAATGGTCATGTTTACCTCTCTTCTCCACAGCAACTACCTGAACCTGTTACCATGGATACCCTGATCGCAATGAATACATACAGGGAAAGGCTGGTGCTGTCAAACCAGGGGACATATTACATCGAAAGGATACACGGACTTGAAATAGTAGCCGACATCAGCGGCAGCAGCAATAACCGTCTGCTGTTCAGGGTTATTCCACAATACCTTTTGCTGTACACCGAGACCTTTGCCAACCATCAGAACTATTTATGGAAGAAGCTGTACATGCCCGATAATATAAATATAAATATTGAGGCCTTTGAACAGGAGACTGCCGTTGTGAGAAACCATGAGGTCGCCTTCATGTCGCTGAGGGAACAGGATATGTATATCGACAGGGAACAAAATTTTGACCCGCACAGAAGAATACTGCTCCTGAGCCTCTTCTCCCTTAATGAGGACTCCTGGAGTTTTTACCACTCGGCGCACGGACAGATCCGTTCGGAGGGCAGGCTTTTTGACCCGATGGCAAAGCAGCTTCCGTCCAATATATATTGCGAATCCGATCCAGGCAGGCTGGCACTGGGTCTGTTTGAAGTATCGCGGGCCACAAAGAAGACCTTCGTGGTAGTCGAGACACCATGGCAGGATTACTACCCTTTGAGGGAAACAGAGGATCTGCATCATATACCTGATTTCGGAAAGATTTTCTTTGACCCTCCCGGTTTCTGGGTTGACCGGTAAACATTGCAAAAATGATAATAAAAAAAAATTTCTGTATCCTATTATTAACCGGTGTTATCCTTGCCGGGGGAAGAGCAGCTGAGCCTCCGGCTCCGTTGATCTCCACATGCGGCAACGAAGATCCGAAGGAGATCACCTCAAACTTTCCTGTCCCGGTTCTGTATACTGACAGGGACATATACATTGCCGGTGAATACCTGTACTTTTCAGCAAAACTTCCGGGACCCGTAATACCGGGCGAGACCGGAAGGCTGGCCTTTATAGCACTCAGAGGCTCAGGCGGCAATACCGTTAAGAAAGGCATAGCAGCGGTAGACCGAGGATATGCATGGGGAGGCATCTACCTGGATGATACACTGTCAACCGGCATCTACCAGATCATCTGTTTTGAAGGCACTGCAACAGCCGGTGTCAGTCCCATACCGTCAGGAAGGGAGGTGATGATTGCAAACCGCTTTGACAGTGACATGGATGAGTTCATAAAATCCTCCGGTTATTTAAAGGGTAATGAAAGAAGAAGTCACGATCCAAAATATACCCCGGAAGAACCCAATATCAGGATCAGCAGCAACAGAAAACGTTACGGGACAAGAGAGCCGGTAATAATAAGCCTTGAGACGGAACCTCACAACGAGTACCCGGTATGGGCATCGCTGAGTGCAGCAAGAGAGGAGACCCTCCTCTGGTGCCCCGATGGCATTTCTGCCGGTGAACATGGCAGTCCGGATCCAAAGGGTAACAGTTCTGAACGCCACCAGCATACCGCAATACGGGGAGGACTGCAAATAAGGGGCATGGCAAGGTCGAATGAAACCGGAGCCCCAATGCCCGGTCTGGGACTTTTTCTCACTATGGCAGGAGAGATGGTCAACCTCTACCACACAGTAACCTGTTCGAACGGAACATTCAGCTTTGTGTTGAATGATTACCATGAGACCAGCCAGGTGTATATTAGTCCCCAAACCCCTGAAATGTCAGGCATTTGCTCAATTACACTGAATGATGAGTTTGATACTGCCCCTCCTTATATCCCCGGAAGGGGAATCAGAGCTCTTCCGTCAACGGAAACAATAAAAAAGAGCCAGGATATCACGACGATCAACAAACTTTTCGGCATTTCATTGCACCATGAAAAGCCCGGCCCTGATCCATGGCAGTTTCGCAGGCCGCTGCTTTACTCAAGGCCGGCCAACAGGGTGTTCCCTGAGAACTTCATCCCGCTTGACAATCTGATGGAGATCGCCCGGGAGCTGGTGCCCCAGTGGCAGATGCGTTACAGGGGGGACAGACTTGTTTCACGACTGGTAAATTCCCGGACCGGGACCTATTTTGATGATGCCCCGGCCCTGTTTCTGGATGGGGTTCATATCATGAGGCCCGAGGATATTATCCACCTCGGTTCGCAAGATATTGGGGTCATCGAGGTGCACAACTATCCCTGGAGGTATGGAGATGCAGAATTTTCGGGGATCATATCCATAAAAAGCACCAACGAAGCATACCTTGATGTCACTTCCTCAGGCCCCTATATAGTTGCAGATATTCCTGAAGTGATACCCCGGTCAACTATTATGCCGCCGGCCTATGAGGAAGACCCCGAAAGGAATGATCCTGATTTCAGACAAACACTCTACTGGGAACCTGAAATCATCTTCAGCTACGGGGAGGAAAAAAAGGAGCTGAGATTTTATTCAGGAGATCTTGCCGGAACATATATCGTGAAAGTCGAAGGTCTTTCCAGCTTTGGTAATCCTTTCAGCGAATATTTAAAAATAGTTGTAGAGTAAATTGTTTAACTGATGTCATACATTAAAATAACAGCCCCGGTAATTGCACTTATGTTTTTTGCCGCATTGGTATCCGGCCAGGATCCCGTCGCGCCTCTCCCGGGAGAGATTACGCAGCCCGGGGGGATGTTCAGGGGAAACCCGTACTTAATTGATGAGTGGCTGGATGGTGAAATAATACTCAGCAACGGATCCATTGTTGGCAACATAAAACTGAAGTACGACGGATACCGTGATGATGTTCTCTGGCTCCATGAAAGAAATATGCAGCACATAATACTTGACCGCAGCCAGTTATCAGGATTCACACTTACCATACCTGAGACCGGAGAAAAACTGCAATTCAAAAAGATTGAACGTGCTGCACTTGGATTGCCGGGCATGGGAGACCTGTTCGTTGAGGTGCTGTTCAGTGATACTGTTTCTCTCTATGTCCACAGGAGAATAGTGAAGATCAGGGACATCTACGAGAGAAGGGGCCGCTCCAGATATATCTTCGCCGAAATTGAATCAGATCCTGTATATTACTTTTTGCTTCCTGGAAACACTGCGATAAGGCTTGACAATATAAACAGGAGATCTCTATACAGGGCCTTCCCTGAGAAGAGAAATGAGCTCAGGCAACTTCTGCGCAGGAGCCGGAGGACAGGGAATGACGAACAGGCACTGGTAGAAACAGCTATCTACCTTAACAAATTACTGGGTAAATGAGCAAGGCAGCCTCAGGCTGCCTTGCGGTGTGGTACCACCTGGAATCGAACCGGGCCGAGCGTTAAAAATCAGCCCGGGGGGCTGATTTAGCGAGGAGCCAGGCTGTAGCGGGAGATCGATTCCAGGGCTGTAAAACAGACAAAGGCAGCCTCAGGCTGCCTTGCGGTGTGGTACCACCTGGAATCGAACCAGGGACACACGGATTTTCAGTCCGTTGCTCTACCAACTGAGCTATGGTACCTTTAAGGGACTGCAAATATATTAAAAAATCATTTTGTAAAATAATTTTGCAATCGAACCCCCTTTATTTAGACGCGGTAAAAATTGTCCGGTTCAGGCAACCTTGCCACCTCCCGCCAGGACAGGGACCCGCATCATTATTCTTACACACCATCAGGAACCTTTGAGGCGTAAGCACAGGCATTTACATATCCGCACAGGACCGGCAAGCAGTCTGCTCCGGGGCCAGGATCCGCACCACTGTCAGTGTGCATCTATTCCGTGGTACATAAAGAGCAGGTGGTCCATCGTCTTAACTATCTCTGTCATATACTCGTTAACCGCCCTGACGCTTCCGGGAAGGGTGTAGACAAAGGCAGACCCCATAAGTCCGGCCACCCCCCTGCTGAGAAGTGCATTGGGCTTATCGGCGCCATACTTCACCCTGATCATCTCCATAATACCAGGTATCTCCTTGTCAAGCATCGGCCTGACGACATCCGGACAGATATCCCGGACACCGACACCGGTGCCGCCTGTAGTTATAATAAAGTCATACTGCCCCGTGCAGGATTTCTCCAGCAGATCACGCAGCTTCACCGCATCATCAGGCATAATAACATTATCAGTCTGTATTCCTCTTTTAAGCTGTTCAAAATGCCCCTCCAGAAAACTGTTAATGGCGGGACCGCTCCTGTCTTCATATTCGCCGCTGCTGGCCCTGTCGCTCAGGGTGATCACCAGAAAACGGTAGAGACGGGGCACATATTCAATACGATCGCCGGCTTTAAGCCTTCCTCCCCTGATTACCCTGGCGAACACCCCCTCCTTTGGCATCACACAGTTGCCGGTCTCGTTATAAATGGCGCAACCCGTACCATGGCATTTCTTGCCGATCTGGGTTATCTCCAGCCCGGCATTTTCTGATACGATCCTGTCTAATGGCAATGCGTCTTTAAGCTCCAGCCCCCTGGTGGTAATGTTTTCTGCAAACTCACCCGGCCCGGGCACCCTTCCCAGCTCCTTTGCAAATCTCTTTACACTCTCCTCTCCCAGCAGGCTTACCTGCCTGTGCCAGAATCCGGCATGAGCATCACCCTCAATTCCTTTGTCACCCAGTTGAATGAACGGTGCGGGTTTTTTTACGGTACCCTTGACCTCTGATATGTTTACAGAGACTACTGTCAGTGTTTTTCTTTTCATCATAAATTGAATCAGAACCTCCTTACCTCCCACTTTTTTATTTCATTCAGTGCGACATCACCGTCACCCATAGCACGCAGCTGCCTGACATCTTTTCCTTTGCAGGAAGTAAACCATCTGACAACAATATCTACAATGTCAGGATAATCATCAAACAGCTCCTCGTATGTTACCGCCTGTATGACACGCAGCGTTTTACTTGCAGGCACGGCTAAAACAACCGGATCAGTAAGCCTGTTGCGCGGCCCTTCGTCATCGTCGAAATAGAAGACCAGTACCGGCACAACCTCTATAAGTGTGCCTGTGGGAAGAGATTCGCAAATGACCATTATACCGACCGGCCGGCCGTCACCACCCAAAACCGGATCGGTGAATGTCCCGGGCACAAAGCCATAGTTGGCAGGAAAAGGCAAAAAATCAACCATCTCCCTGCCTGTATGCTCCTGCTGCCCGGTAATGAATGCACGCTGTCCGGGGTCCCATGTTATTATCCGGTTTGTTCCTGCCGGTATCTCTATTACAGCGTTTACATTATCGCCTGAAAAAGATGGTGTCCTGCTGAAGTCATATGTCTTCCGGTTGCCGCAGCTGCACAGCACCCATACCAGGATGACCGGTAGCAGAACCATGAGCTTTGATTGCGGGGTAAATGATTTTTCCATTACCGGACCTCCTTTTTTGATTTTCCGGTCAGCGATATTCCCTCTATCACCATTGTCTTGTCGGCCGATTTGCACATGTCGTATATAGTAAGCAAGGCAATACCGGCAGCGGTAAGCGCCTCCATCTCAACGCCGGTTCTGCCCGTACACCTGCATTCCGTCCTAACCTCAATGCCGTCATCCATTATTGAAGCTGTAACAATTACCTGCGACAATTCAAGGTTATGGCACAGGGGGATAAGGGCAGGTGTCTGCTTTGCCGCCTGAATTCCTGCAATCTCGGCCACCTTCAAAACATCACCTTTTTTTATACTGTTCAGGCGTACAAGCTCAACCGTCGTGGGCTGCATCCTTATAAAACCGCGTGCCGTCGCAATCCGCAATTGCTCGGATTTGTGGCCGACATCAACCATCGCGGCCCTGCCCTTGTTGTCGGTATGTGTCAGTTTCCTGTCCATTCTGGTCATCCTCCGATATTATAAAAATGATCTTTACTGCATGCAGTTCCATGCTCCGGTTTGTATGTAACCGCGGCAAGCAGGGCATTTCGCGCCCCGAGGGTGCGTACATCAAAGCCTATATCGCTGAAAAGGCAGGGCTTGACTTTGCCGCTGGCAGTCAGCCTCAGCCGGTTGCACCTGGAGCAGTCGCCACCTTCACCTCCTTCGACAACCGAAAACTCACCGCCGTCGAGGTCCATCTGGTGGATAAATCTAACCTGAAGCCCCCTGTTTTCTGCAAACTCCTTTACGGCCCCGGCGTCGGATGAACCTGAAAAACCGGTCGAACTGTTAACTACACAGTTTATCTTTACCGGGCCAAGCCCGGCCGACAGAGCGGCATCTATACCCCTTATCACATCGTCAATATTGCCACCCGAGGTAAGCTCACTGAACCTAGACCTGTCCATTGTGTCAAGGCTTACATTCACCCGCATCAGTCCCGCCTCCCGAAGCGGGCCGGCAAATCTTTCAAGCAAAATACCGTTGGTGGTCATTGACAGATCTTTTATCCCTTTTACGGAAGCAATCATACCCGTAAGTTTCACTATATCCCTTCTAACCAATGGCTCGCCGCCGGTTATCCGCACCCTGTCAATTCCCATGGCAGCGCCCTCGCGAACAACCTCTGCTATTTCGGCGAAACGCAGGATATCTTCATGCCTGAGCATAACAAAATCACCACAGGGCATGCAATACCGGCACCGCAGATTGCACCTGTCCGTTACCGAAACGCGCAGGTAATTTATCCTCCTGTTATAACTGTCTAACATCAACCAAATCTCCTTTTTTGTATGAAAAGACACCTGCAGGCATTGCCATCAGTCCCCATGCATCAGTAAGCGCATGTATATGGGCCGAACCATGATATTCCACAGGCATCACCCCGCCTCCTTCAGTTACAATTACCGGCGACCATGCCACCCGGTCGGCTTTCTTTCTGCTGTAGTCGACTGCAATGGGAAACCGCAATACCGGGGGACGGTAATTATGGCCGCTCATGGTATAAACCAGGGGCTTAACCAGAAGCTCAAATATGGTGAATGATGAAACGGGGTTGCCAGGCAGCCCGAAAACAAAAACATTTTCCCTGCGCCCGAACACGGTCGGACGGCCCGGTTTTACCGCCACCTTTTCAAAAAACAACTCAAACCCGGCTTCTTTGAGAACATGGGGAACAAAATCAAAATCGCCCATCGACACCCCGCCGGTAATAAGCAGAACATCGTTTTCCTTCATAGCAGCTGTAACGGCTGCCATTGTTTCGTCAATGCTGTCGCCTGCAATCCCCCTGTAGTCTCCGGCACAGCCGGCAGCAGCCACCTGGGCCATCAACTGACTCCCGTTGCTGTTACGTATGGAGGTGCCCTGCGGTTTAATATCCGGCTCAACGATCTCGTCGCCCGTTGTCAGAACAGCAACCCTTGGTTGCCTGTAAACAATTGGGCGGGTACAGCCTGCCGAAGCAAGAATTGCTATATGCTGCGGCCTGAGAAGGGTCCCTTTCTCAAGGGCAACGCTGCCCTCCCTCATATCCTCGCCCTTGAATGCAATGTTCACGGCTGTTTTGCCCCCTGTAAATCTGATATGATCTTCTCCCTCATTAACGGTATGCTCAACCATTACGACACAATCTGCTCCATCGGGGACACGGGCACCTGTCATTATCCTCGCACACATTCCCGGCCCGATCCGCTCTTGCGATATATCACCCGCCTTTATTGTTTCAGTCACCCTGAGCCTGGACCCAAGGTCTTCACGCCTGCAGGCAAATCCGTCCATTGCCGATTTGTTAAAGGGCGGCATGTCGGTATCTGATATGACATCCTCTGCAAGCACCCGGCCAACTGCCTCACTGAAAGGGACCTTTTCATCCCTCATTCTTACAGCATTTCCTCCAACAATCCTGAGGGCTTCTTCTAACGATTTCATAGACATCATATTTTTTTACTGAACGCCATACAAAAATAAGCAATTATACTCACCTTACCTTGCTGTCCGGGCCGGAGCTCAGTCACCGTCAAGATGCCAACCCTTTTCATCCAGTATGATCCTTTCAGGCTGCGGGTCAAATGATGCGCCGTCTGAACTGACCGTAACATCTGCCAGATGGATGAGATCTGCAACGCTCTTCATAGTGTCCTCATCACCCTCCCTCCTGACCATTATGAAGAGGCCGGGGCGGACTATCTTTCTGAGCCTGGCAGATTCGGCCAGAATAAAAGCATGCTGGCCGACGGCCTTTAAAAAGTGGTCCAGCGCCTCTTCCAGGAACTCATCCCTTGTCCGAAGATAAAATGCCCTGGCTGCCCCGGCCAGCAGCATCTTCGAGCTGTCCTTCACACCGTCACGGCAGGTCTCCTCAATCAGCCGGAATTTCTCGGGCGGGGGGCCATGCCGGCCGTGACAGGTGTCATTACCGGGTTTTATGCCGGATATTTTCAGGGTAATGATCTCCTTATCGCCCGACAGTCTGCCGATGATACGGCACAGATACTCTGTTTTTCCGGCATTGCGGCCTGTACCGCCTGCAATAAGCATATTCTTCAACACCCTCATCTTCTGATGTATTTGATTGCCGATGCCTTCAGGCTGACCCACACTTTTTTTCCCGGCACGAGTCCCAGTGATGCCACCGACTCTTCCGAAACCAGCACACCAAGCTCCATGCCTGTATCAACCATTACCTCGGTCCCGACACGCGCCGGCTGAACGGACATGACCGTTGCCGGAAAATTATTCACGGCCGAAGTGGATGGTTTTGAAACCGATATAACAATATCTTCAGCCCTTACCACCACAAAACCTTCACCAGGAGGTTCATCGCTAAGCAGGTTAAACCTGATGCCTCCTGCAATAAAGTTTCTCAGCCTGCCTGTATCACCAACCAGGATACCGCCAAAAATATTCCTGATACCTACAAACCGGGCAACAAATTCGGAGCCTGGATTTAAAAACACCTCAGCAGGAGTTCCCGTCTGCACCACCGTGCCATTCTCAATCACGCCTATCCGCCCGGCCAGCATTGCAGCCTCCTCATAATCATGTGTTACATGAATGATAGTCTGTCCGCCGCCGTTTATCTCTCTCAGCAAAGCCCTGAGGTCGGACCTGAGCTGAACGTCAAGCGAAGAGAGCGGCTCATCCAGCAGCAGAAGCTCAGGCTCCGGGGCAAGGGCTCGTGCAAGTGCCACCCTTTGCTGTTCACCCCCGGAAAGGTTACGGGGTGATCGTTTCAGCAGGTGGCCCACCCTCGTTATCTCCGCAAGCTGACCTACCCGCCGGAGCACCTCCTTGCCTCCAATACCCGCCGACACCAGCGGGTATGCAATATTCCTGTAAACGCTCATATGGGGGAAAAGGGCCGAATCCTGGAAGACCAGTCCCACTCCCCGCTTCTGTATCTTTTCGTTCGTAATATCCCGGCCGTTCAGTATCACGCGCCCACCGTCAGGCCGTATCAGTCCCCCCACAACCTGCAGCAGCACACTCTTCCCTGACCCCGACATACCAAGGAGCACAAAGTACCCACCCGGGTCAGCTTCAAAGCTGATATCCCTCAGCTCAAATTTGCCCAGTCTGACCGATATGTTTTCAACTTTCAGCATTGTCATATTTTGATGAAAGCATGCGAAGCAGCACAAAAAAGGCAAGGCAGACACAGATAAAAACGACCGCCACGGGCCGTGCATATGCAAGTCCGAATGCCCCGAACCTCTCATATATAAGTACCGGAGTGATCATCGGGTGGTACGCTACAATCACAACAGCGCCAAACTCACTCATACCCCTGGCCCACATCATTATCATTCCCGAAACAATTGATCGCCAGGCAAGCGGCAGGCTTACAGTGAAAAAGACACGAACCGGAGAGGCGCCCAGAACGAGAGCGGACTTTTCCAGTTTTTCGGGCACCGCCGCAAAGCCGTCCCTTGCCGCGTTGATTAGGAACGGGATGCTTACGAATGCCATCGCCAGTATAATGCCGGCTGCACTGCCCACGAAGCTCAGTCCCACACTCTCCCCCAATCTCCCCACCACGGTATCTCTCGACACGAACCCCAGTATTGCTATGCCTGCTGCCGAATGGGGTATGACAACCGGAACGTCGATAATGGCTGATACCAGTTTCTTAAAGGGAAACTTCTTCCTGGCAAGGATCCAGGCGAATGGTATGGCGGCTACACCGAATATAATGGTGGCAAGCATAGAGGTCCACAATGTAAGTCCTATGCTTCCAGCCACCTCCCTGTCGGCAGCCGTTTCAAAAAACTCTGCCGGCGAGGTGGCAATGAACATCCCGGCAAGAGGCGCTATGATAAACAACAGCACCAGTCCCCCAAGAAGAATAAACACCAGTCTCATCGTATCAAGCCCTCGCATAATGATGACATATGAACTTTATCACTCTGACTTCACAAACTGCCTGAGACTCTCAGGCACCATCCCGTATGTTGAAGACACTGCCGGCACAATGCTGTTCTGGCCGTTTCGTTCCATGATGGCCTGTCCATCCCCCGAAAGGAAAAACCTTACAAACTCCTCTGCCAGTATGCTGTTCCGGGTTTTAAGAGGGATGGTAATGCCGTATATCATCGCCTCACCTGTTTCCGTCATAGTCTCTCCCGGGCGGGTTCCCCTGACCTCGACGCTCGCCCTGGCGTACCAGTCGTTCAGTCCGGCATCCTTCAGGTTAAGCTCGCCGGGAAGCTCCACGAACTGCAACCGGTGCTGCTCAGCGACCGAACGGTACAGGAAGATATAGTCGAGTACGTTCTTCTCAAGCAACGCCAGCAGCTCGGTCTCCTTGGGCCTTATCATGTTGCGGTGCCGCGAGAGAAGCCTGTCCGAAAGGCCCGGCTCTTCATAATACAATTCAGCCAGCCGGGTAACAAATACCGACCTCACCCCGCAGGGATCCGAATCGGGATCCGACCTGCCATAGACAACATCATCCCTCAGCAGCACCCGGTACCAGTTCTCAGAATTAATCTCATCACTGTAGCGCGACCCGGTGTTGTAAACGATTGCCATCTCGTTACCCGCAAAGGGAATGTTCCACGAAGCATGGCCGGGTATCAGGAATAAGTCTATTACATTGTAATCGGCTGATATAAAGATATCGCAGGGCACATCCAGGTCGCTGATCCTTCTTGCTCCCGCCTTGCTGCCCCAGGCCTCGGTAAGGACCCGCACTCCCGGGTTGCGAGCCCCGAACGAATCGGCTGCTTCGCGCACGGGCACCGATAGGCTGCCCGCATGGATGATCCTCAGAGTTTCGGGGCGGCCGTTGCATGAATGCAGCCCCCCAACCAGGCAGAATAAAACCAATACACGAAAATATACAGCCCCTCTTAACATCTGTGAATGTAATAAAAAAAGCCCGGAAGGAACCCCTGCCAGGCTTTTGAATAAAGTAAGCTTTTTAATCCTCCTGGTGGTCCTTAACCATCTCTATCAGCTCAGGCAGGTCCATCCCCAGTTTTTTAAGGTGCTCTATTTTCGGAATACCGTTCTTTGTCCATCCCCTTCTCTGGTATACCGCATCAACCAACTGCTGATAGCGGTCTTCGCGGTACTTCCGGTGGAGGGCTATCTTCTCTTCGGTGGACTTACCCTCCGGATCAATGTTCATAATCTCCTTGAGCTGCTTGTCATATCTCTCCTGCCTCGATTCATACTCTTCTACCGTTACCGGTCCGGCAGCCCTGTAAGGCTGTGCATCATGCTCCCTTGTACCGAACCCGCGGCGCAGGTTGAATATCCGCTGGAAGTTGTAAACCCGCTCCGACTGCCTGATAAGCTCCTCCTTGTCGAACGGCTTGCCGGTAACTGCCTTGTAAATAGCAATGTAGTTGTCGACATGCTCAGGCACCTTGGCAGGCTCATCGGTCTCTGCATTGCCTTCAGGCTCAACGTCGTTCCATGGCAGCTTGCACAATCCCACCAGTCCGAACCATGTACGGAACATCGGAAAGTAGTGAAGCGCCTCGGCCTTGTCTTCGAACGTCGGTATCTGGTTATTGACCATATCCATGAATATCAGCCACGCCTCATCGTGCTGCGGGCCCTTGTTGGTCAAAGCGTAACCGCCCTGCTGGGCAAGAGATTCCTTCGACATGTACTGGGAGTACTCAAGTCCTTTGTTCTCCATTGCGATATCCTGGAGGAGGGCAGCATCGCCCCATCCTTCAGCGGCGAACATCTCCTTCATCTTCCGTACTCCAAGTCCGGCAATCTTCCCGAAACCCTCGCCCCGGGCAAGCATGTGAAGCAGCTCCATAGCCGAGTCGGCATTGCCGAAATTCAGTTTCAGTCCCCCGGTCCTCTCATCATTAAGTATGCCGCTCTCATAGCAGTCCATTACAAAGCCAACCACGGTACCCCAGGTAATGGTGCATATGCCGTATGTGTCGCAGTAGAAGTTAGCCTCAATGGTAAAGTCGGGGTTGAAGATGCCCAGGTTTGAGCCAAGACTGGCAGCCGTCTCATACTCAGGTCCGTCGACTATTACCTTCTCTCCCTCATAGGGGCCTGTACGCAGTTCATAATCATCCACTCCCTTGGCGCACGACATGTTGCAACCGATCCAGCAACCGTCGGGCACTCCCTGGGTGAAGAGCGACTTGTACACGTCTGAGTGAATGTTGCCCGCATCGGGGTGTGAGCCGAACTTAAAATTGTTTACCGGTATCAGGTCATAATCGTTCATAACATTTGTCAGGTGGGCAGTACCCTTGGTGCGCATCTCGGCCTGCTCGTCGTCAAAGCGGCGCATCTCTTCATTAAACCGCTTACCTCGCTCGCGTATCGCTGCCAGGTCAACCACGTTGTTGGCATTGCCCCTTATACCCTCAACTTTTGCAACTATTGCTTTTACACGCTTATCGCGGAAAACCGTGCCGATACCTCCGCGACCTGCCTGCTTCAGCCTGATCTTCTTTCTCTTGGGGTCGTAAAAGGTGAAATTGAGCATGCCGATCAGAGAATGATCAGCCGCAGCTCCGGTCGACACAATACCTATGTTTTTCTTGTCCCTCTCATCGTCGGCAAACATCTCGGTAAGCTGTTCGGTGATCACATGTGAGTCCAGGGCCTCTTTCGGAGCCTCGAATATCTCAACCCTGCCTTTTACACCGTCGATGTATATAATAACGTCATTTTCAGCCTTTCCCTGCAGCTCGAATGCATCGAACCCCGAAAACTTCAGGAAGGGGCCAAAAAAGCCGCCTACATTGCTGTCCATCACCGAGCCGGTCTGGGGCGACAGTGACACCACGAGCGATTTGCCTGCACCCGAATACTGCGTGATGCCACAGATCGGGCCGCCGCTTATTATGATCTCGTTCTCCGGATCGTTCCATTTTGTATCGGGAGCGGTGGCATCCCATAAGAGTTTCAGTCCGTATCCCCTGCCGCCCACAAACTTCTCCTTCATTAGCGGGTCCACATCCTTTTCCTTTATCTCGTTACCGCTCAGATTCACATAAAGTATCTTGTCGGTGTACCCCCTGTCAATGGGGGTTTTACTGTAATCATATCCTGCAAGCAGCTTGTGGCTTTGTTTCAGTTCCTGAACATCCATACCGGTTGGTTTTTGAGGTTGACCCTGGTTAGTATTAACAACTGATTTGTATTCTGTTTTGGATTGATAAAATTAGATCAATGGCCTTAGCTTTCAAATGACTATTATCATACCAGCGACCTGGCTGCAGCCATTTTTTTTATTCCTTCCATTGCGCGTTGTTCCTGGTATTTGTTATTTTTGAAACGGGCAAGTATAATGCAAAAGTGCAAGCAAATGCAAAAAAGAACATTTGAAGAGATCAGAACAATTCTTGCCGGTAAAACAGTGGGCATTGCAGGTGCCGGGGGACTCGGTTCCAACTGCGCCGTTGCGCTTGCCAGGGTGGGAATGGGACGTATCATAACGGCTGATTTTGATACTGTAAGCGAAAGCAACCTTAACCGGCAATACTTCTTCAAAGACCAGGTGGGGATAAAAAAGGTCCTCGCCCTGAAGGAGAACATCGCCAGGATAAATCCGGAAGTCCTGGTTGAGGCTTTTGACATAACCCTGGGCCCGCTTAATATTCCGCAGATATTTGTTGATTGCGAAGTGATAGTCGAGGCCTTTGATCTGGCCGCCATGAAGGTGATGATAGCCGAAACGGTGCTGGAGAAGATGCCCGGCAGGATACTTGTTATGGGCAGTGGCGTTGCCGGATACGGCAACAACGAGGCAATAAAAACCGTTAGATCAGGAAACATATATATATGCGGCGACCAGGAGAATGAAACAGATGAAAGCCTGCCACCGCTTGCACCCAGGGTGGGCATTGTAGCCAGTATGCAGGCCAACCTGGTTTTGGAAATCCTGCTGAAAAATATTTAACCATGCATATTACACTCAATAACAGGAAAGAGGAGTTTGACAGGAGCACCATGACGGTACGCGAGCTGCTGGATGAGAAAAATTTTACATTCAAGATGCTCGTGATAAAGATAAACGGCCAGCTTGTCAGAAAAGAGGATTACGAAAAAGCAGTTATCAGCGATGGCGACGATGTAAGCGTAATACACCTTATATCGGGAGGCTGACCGGCAAACGTATTCAGGCCAGGACACACCCTTCATAACAAATTGGCGGCGAAACGGTTATGGTCAGGCTCTTTGACGTCAACAAATTTTCCCGGAATTTGTTATAATCATAAGGGACCCGAACATACATGCAAACAATAGCAGGCTGGAGGCCCGGACAAATATGTTTATGATGAGTAACACCTTTAAAAAAATATAAAATGCAGCAACAACTATATACCGTTCCCGAAGCAGTCAATGAAGTTCCAAAATCATATGCACCGGGTACACCTGAGAGAGAAGAGCTTCAGAAAGAAATTGCGGCGGCAAGATCAGGCATGGCAGATATTCCTATGTTCATAGGCGGAAAGGAGATAAGGACCAGCAAGAAAGTTGCCATACATCCTCCGCACGACCTTTCACATACACTGGGTCATTTCCATCAGGGTGATGCAGAACATGTATCAATGGCTGTTGACGAAGCCCTCAAGGCGAGAAGTGCCTGGGTTGGGATGCCCTGGAGGGAGAGAGCCGCCATTTTTCTGAAGGCAGCCGCACTCATTTCAGGACCATATCGCTATAAGATCAATGCCGCAACCATGCTTGGGCAGTCAAAGACGGTATACCAGAGTGAAATCGATGCCGTGTGTGAGCTGGCCGACTTCTTAAGGTACAATGTTCAATATATGACCCAGATATTCATGCACCAGCCGAAATCTGCACCCGAGGCCTGGAACCGTATAGAGCAACGGCCGCTGGAGGGATTCGTTTTTGCTCTAAGTCCCTTCAACTTTACTGCCATAGCAGGCAACCTGCCAACAGCACCGGCAATGATGGGCAACGTGGTGGTGTGGAAGCCTGCAAACACCCAGATATATTCGGCAAAAGTTATTATGGAGGTTCTTCGTGAGGCCGGACTGCCTGACGGTGTCATCAATATGGTCTTTGTAAGCGGACCTGTTGCCGGCGACATCATATTCTCGCACAGAGATTTCGCAGGTATTCATTTTACCGGCTCAACTGAGGTGTTCAGGGAAATATGGAAAACCACCGGCAACAATATAGCCGGTTACCGGTCATATCCCCGCATCGTCGGGGAGACGGGGGGCAAGGATTTTGTGCTGGCCCATGCTACGGCAAAACCTGCCCAGGTGGCAACAGCCCTGTCACGGGGTGCGTTTGAATATCAGGGACAAAAATGCTCAGCCGCCTCACGGGCCTATATCTCCCGGTCAATATGGGAGGATGTCAGAAAACTGATGCTTCATCAGATCAGTTCATTCAACGTCGGTGGTCCCGAGGATTTCAGCAATTTCTTTACCGCTGTTATCGACGAAAAGGCTTTCAGCAAACTAACCAGGATAATCGATAAAGTTAAAAATGACGACTCGGTCACTATCATTTCGGGTGGCGGCTACGACAAGTCAAAGGGTTATTTCATTGAACCCACCGTCATACTTACGCCCGATCCATGTTATTTCACGATGATCCATGAACTTTTCGGACCAATACTGACCATTTACGTTTTTGAAGACGACAAATATGAAGAGACCCTTGAGCTGATAGATCGCACAAGCCTTTACGGTCTTACAGGAGCGGTTTTTGCCAGGGACAGGCATGCAATAAACCTGGCCGCCGGCAGGCTTGCAAATGCTGCCGGCAACTTCTACATTAATGACAAGCCCACAGGCGCTGTTGTCGGGCACCAGCCATTCGGAGGCTCTAGGGCATCAGGCACCAATGACAAGGCGGGATCCATGCTCAATCTCCATCGATGGGTGTCACCCCGTACAATAAAAGAGGCATTCCTTCCTCCCGAAGATTACAGGTACCCCCATCAGGGTTCCGTATAACCATTTGTTAAACCTATGTTTATAAATAAGGGGTTACATATCCGGGGTTATGCTATTTTTGTTATATTTTTGTCATGGCCGGCATTCATAAAAATGATCCACCATGCAAACCCGAAGGAAAATATACCGGATACTGAGAAATAAGTACATTCTCAGCATCATGCTTTTTTCCCTCTGGCTGCTCTTTTTTGACCAGAACAATCTGGTTAACAGGTTTCAGGAGATGAGGAGGATCAATCAGCTGGAAGCCGACAAAGAGTACTTCAGGGAAAGAATAAGTGCTGATTCAGCAAGACTTAATGAACTTAAAACCGACCGTGAGAACCTCGAAAAGTTTGCACGTGAACAATACCTGATGAAGAGGGAGAATGAGGATATATTCATTATTGAGTTTGAGGACTAGCATTACAACCATGATCAGCCTTACTTTCAGCAGCTGCTCAGCATCTCCATACCGTTTCTCTCTGGATTCTTCTGTAAATGTTGAGCAGATCCAAGTTACATTTTGCTGCCGGCACCCCCAGCATGTCAAGCAGTCGGGCTGACGCCCCTGTTACGGATATGTCTTCCCGGCCATTCCTGCGTGCATAATTGAGATAACGATGCATCATCAGTCCACCGAACCACCTGAAAAACCTCTTCCTGAAAGCAGGATATGAAGAGGAATTATTATTGACCTGGCCCACCTTCTCAACAAAACAGTTGATTGCAAGGTACTCGCGGAGCACCGGATTAAAGCCGGAGGCAATAGCGGCCGTCTCCCTGGCGGATGCCCTGAAAAGCCCGGGCAGTGACCTGAACAGTTCGCCTGTCTCCTCAAATGATTTTACGGGCCACGTCATCAGGGGCCTTCGCTCACCTTCAGATAATTTCTTTACGGCAACACCAGTCCCAAATGGCACCCTGTCAGACACCCGGGATGAAGGCAGGACTTTGGTGGTATTAAGTTCTGTGAAATTACCCAGCGGAAAGATCTTGTGAAGAAAATAGAAATCCTCGCCCGCTTTCCTCCTGTTCATTCCGCCCTGTTTTACATAAGCAGCAGCAGTAACCGCGAAGCAGCTCCCTATGGTATGGAAGGCCCAGGGAAAACCTGCATACCTCATTGCCTGTACATAGTAGCGAAGGTAAAGCTCATAATCAACTATCACTCCGGGCTCTCCCCCGTCTTTTTCCAGGGGATGCTCAAAATAGATGGTACAGCCGTTAACATTAGGCCGAAAGCAATCCTCAATTGCTGTAAAATAATTCTTGCCGCACAGGGCGTCTGCATCGAATGAGACGATGATCCCTTTCTCATTACCTGACATGTTAAACCTTCTCACAGCCTCATCCATACCCGTTTTACGGGCCCATCCGGCACCGGCATGCCTTGGCGGAAAGAGGGGAGCCTCAATCACATGAAGATAAAAACTGTCACTGTTGTTTGACTTTCCCCATTCGCGTAATTGCTGGATTGTCTTTTTGTTCAGTTCAAGAGCTTCAGCGGGAGCATTTTCGGGAGCATTAACCACCATTATCACCTCAACAGGGAATGAAGGCAGATATGCACAGGCAAGGGAGTTTACCGCACTGATGGCATCAGGCTCATTATAACATGGAATGATTATGATGATCCCGGTTCCGTTAACCGGGGCACCGGGAAGGAAAGGATCAAAATATGCATGTTTCCGGAGATAGGAAGAGGCAAAACCCATGGCCGGCAGAATAACTACCTCCTCCCCGATTCGCTGTACCTGCGGTTCAGCCCCTCAATAACCTCACGGGTAACATCAAGGTTCTTGTCAACATACAGGAATGGCCCGCCAAATGAATGACTGAGTATATACTGGTAGTCGTGATTCCTGTTGAATTCTTCCAGAAATTCATAGATGCTGTGCTGAAGCTGTCTGTTCATAACCTGTTCCTCCTCCCTCAACTCCATTGAGTACTGTTCACTCATCTGCATCAGCTCCTGCTGAACCTGCATCAGTTCGAGCTCCCTCTGCTGTGCCTGTGAGCGGGTCATCAGCCCTTTCTGTACCCTGTCCTGGAAATCTGCTACCTGCCGCTCATACCGGCGTGACCTGGTTGACAGATCACCTTCAAGTTCCTGCTGTTTTTCAAGGAATTTCCTCTGGAGATCGAAAAACATATCATAGTTTTCAAGCAGGGTGTCAAAATTAACATATACAATATCCAGTGAAGCCGGATAAAACTCACCTCTCTCCTCGTATTCGGCCCGAATCTCTTCAGGGATACCCGGAGCAGTAAAATGCAAAACATAAAGGACTGCAACGGCAACACCCAGTACTACATTAATAACCAAAGATAAATGTTTCATGTGTATAAAGTATAGTTAGCAAATTGTTCCACAATGTGTTACAAATTAGTGGTTAGGATATTTAGATTTTCAATTCCCATGGAACCCCCATGCTTTATTCATGTTATTTTGTCTGACGAAGTCTGATGGGGCTTTCATTCGTATAAAGTATAGTTAGCAAATTGTTTAACAATGTGTTACAAATTCATGATCCGGATATTATGCTTTTCAATCCATGGAACCCCCATGCTTTATTCATGTTATTTTATCTGACGAAGTCTGATGGGGCTTTCATCCGTACAAATCAGGTTAATCAAGTTAATAATCAATGAATTATATTTAGCATACAATCAGTGCTCAGCGCCTTGAACGTATGGAACCCCCATGGTTTGTTCATGTTATTTAGTCTGCCGAAGGCTGATGCGGGTTCATTTGCTATACTCTTTTTAAACAACCAACAAAACCAAAGTGCACAAATATACATGAATTTTGCATCATTTGAATATCCCATAGCAGTCAAATCTTGCATGCAAAATTGACGTAGTCAAAATTTTTTCATCCTAAATTACAATCAGACGGTTAAAAACCGGTATTGACGGCAGCCAGGGTGATCAGAACTCAGGACACGGGACCATCCTGGGTTTCCTGGGTATGCGAATTGAAGTCCAGGAATAGGTGATCGATATCTCGTGTGCTCCACCGGTGGATCCCAGCAGGCGGGAAATCGGAAAGTCAAAACTGTAGCCGATATTTAACTGATCTATCTTGTATCCGACAAGGAAGATGACAGCATCCTGGCCACCGCTGCTTATTCCGGGCAACCCCCTGTACCAGGCTCCTACAACAATAGGGCTTCTGTACCAGTACATTCCCAGATCTAGCTGGTTAAAGGGACCCTGCTGCCTGTAAAGAAAAGCCAGCTGGAGGCTCTCCTCCAGACGGGTGCGGACCCTTCCCCCGCGAGTAAACTTTGTCCCTCCGAAAACAGAATATTTAATTGGTATATATGCATTTTCGGCATCAGGGCCGTCAAACTCATAAAGGGAGTGATTGGGTCTGAGCAGGTGGTCAACTGCCAAACCAAACCAGTAATCCTGGGAATAGACCATTGCCGAAGTGGAAAAATCCACACCTCCTCTCCTCTGCAGTGGAGGAATCTCAATCGTTGTAGGGCGGTCCCCCCCGGGTGATATCTGGTCTCCAAAGATAAGCTTGTCAAAGTCAATCGCCCTCTCTGTATAAAAGAAGTGAACCCCCGGCCTCATGTGCCAATCCGGATGTATTGAGAAATCATACGAGTATTGAACTCCCACATTGGTCGTGCGGAGGTTGCCGCTTCCTGCCATATCCTGCATGAACAGGATGCCTGCACCGCTGTTGTAATGGTCAAACCAGTGATCATAAGAAAAGGTGTAGGTCACAAATTTTCCGGGCAACTGGGGCCACTGGTTGCGATAGTTGGCACCAATGCGGCTGCCATCTGTCAGTCCCGCAAAAGAAGGGGCCAGGTACAGCGGGTTTGCATAGAATTGCGAAAACTGGGGATCCTGAGCCCTTAGTTCACCATGCATTAAATAGAATAGAAAGAAAATGACGATAATCCGCCAAATCTCCCTTCTTCCGTATCTATCAAGCATATTCATATAATATGGAGCAAAATAATGAAAAAATAACTAACCCAAATGCCCGATATAGAAAAACTTGTTAGGCGTGAGTAACAGGCACCTGAATTAAGGTTTTCAATCTCTGCATTTCCCCCTGGAGAATAAAGCTTTCCAGGCCGACAACCCTCCCTAAATAATTCAAATCCGTTTCTGCAAATACTTTCTTTCAAACCTGCCATTGCCAAAACCGAATTATTCCTGTTAAAAATACGTTCAAAATACACAACTGGTTACATTTTTTTCTGTTTTTACGTAAAATTACAGGTTTACATGACAAATCATACTCTTTTGTGGGTTAATGAGATCATTGTAATCCAAAATCCCTGCTGCCGCATTGAACAAAAATGAATAGCACCTGTTATTTATAATAGGTAAAAATAAGTAAAATGAAATTAATATGGACAAAAGAACATTTATCAAAAAAGGACTGTTGGGGCTGGGCGGGATAATATCGGCTCCACTTATGGCAAAAGGACAAGGAACTTACGCAGCTAATCGGTTAAGCCAGGAGGAACCGGCAGGCAGTAAATTCAGCCTTCCTTCCCTGCCTTACTCATATGACGCCCTTGAGCCCCATATTGACGCCCAAACCATGAATATCCACCACACCAGGCACCACCAGGCATATGTGAACAATCTCAATAATGCGCTGAAAGGCACAGGTTCAGAAGAGATGACTCTCGAGGATATCAACAGGAATATATCTTCCTTCAATATGGCTGTACGTAACAACGGTGGAGGGCATTTCAACCATAATCTCTTTTGGGAGGTCATGTCGCCCAACGGTGGCGGCCGCCCTTCAGGTGAACTGATGTCGGCAATAAACGGTTCATTCGGGTCATTTGAAAAATTCCGCGAACTGTTCTCGAATGCAGCTGCCACCAGGTTCGGATCGGGCTGGGCGTGGCTCATCGCGAGCGAAGGGAGGCTTAAGGTAACATCCACACCCAACCAGGATAACCCGCTGATGGACATTATCCCGGCCGGTGAACAGGGTGTTCCCGTTCTTGGCATAGATGTCTGGGAGCACGCATATTACCTAAGGTATCAGAATCGCAGAGGCGACTACATATCAGCCTTCTGGGAGGTAATCAACTGGAATGCAGTGGCTGAAAAACTCAAAAGCGCATAAAACACATTTTCCGGGAGGAGCCCGATAATAGGCCCCTCCGGTTTTTCAAGGGGAGGGGGCCGCAAAACGGTCCCCTCTGTTTTTTTAATCGCAATTAACCCGGTTGTAACCGAATAACAAGCACCGGTAATCCCGGACATCTCCCGGAACTTCCCGAATGACCCGAAATTCCTTCAAATGCTCAGGGAAGTTTATAAATAAACATGCAAAAAAGAGTTGCCGGCACCAAAAGCACCGGCAACTCTTCACCAATTAACCTAAACCTTACTAACTAAACCATATGTTCTCTGACATGTATCATGATGATTAAATGAGTCATGTCAACCAAGGAACTTTTCAGACACCGTATTCCAGTCCACTACATTCCAGAATGCTTCAATATAATCCGGTCGCCTGTTTTGATAATTCAGGTAATATGCGTGCTCCCATACATCAATTCCGAGTATTGGAGTCCCCTTTACATCGGCGATATCCATCAGCGGGTTATCCTGGTTGGGTGTAGAACTGACAACAAGTCCGCTACCCGTCTTTACCAGCCATGCCCAGCCCGATCCGAACCTGGTGGCGGCAGCCCTGCTGAATTCATCCCTGAAAGCACCGAATGACCCGAATGAGGAAGTAATTGCATCAAGAAGTTTTCCTTCAGGTTTACCCCCGCCGTTCGGAGACATGATCTCCCAGAAAAGGTTGTGGTTATAAAACCCGCCTCCGTTATTCCTTACTGCAACAGGATATTTTGAGATACCTGCCATTATCTTTTCAATGCTCATTCCCGCCATATCGCTGTTTTCAATTGCCGCATTCAGATTGTTTGTGTAGGCGGCATGATGTTTGGTATGGTGTATCTCCATGGTACGCGCATCTATGTGCGGCTCAAGAGCATTATAATCATATTTTAGTGATGGAAGTTTAAATGACATAACTGATTTATTTAAATATTCAACTTAATTTTTATTTGGACTTAATCCAATCTATTAACATCAATCTATCCATTTTGTTCAATCCAACCAATTGGATTTGTTAACCGGCAACGTGTCAGAACCCCCTGTTTGCATAAACCATGCGAGGCATTCAGGTTCTGCATGATACCCCTTTCAAATTAAATAGTTTTGCTTAACTTTGTCGGTCATCCTGCCTGATATGTAGAGGTTACAGGGGGTCATGACCACAACTATGCATTATAAATCAAAGGGGGAGATGAACCCTGAAAACAGAGAATAACTATATTGAAAGCCCCATGAGCGAAATCACACAAAAAGATATGTATAAAGCATGGGGGTTCCATGGGAATTGAAAAGCATTTTAACCGTTATGTGAATTTGTAACATCTTGTTATATAAATTTATAACTATACTTTATACACATAAACATTATGGGAAACCACAAACCTGACGAATCGTTAACCGACGGCGATATTATAGAGAACGAAGAGTTTGGCTACTCAAAAATTGAGATGTTCCATCCCGGGGATACCAGGAAACTGGCCCATCATTACAGGGAGATTCTAAGTATACTCGGAGAAGATGTAACCCGTGAAGGGCTGCTGAAGACACCTCTGCGCGTCGGCAAGGCCATGCAGTTTCTCACCCACGGCTACAGCCTCAACCCCATGGAAATTCTGAACTCGGCCAAATTCAGGGAAGATTACCAGCAGATGGTGCTTGTCAAGGATATTGAGCTGTACTCCATGTGTGAGCACCATATGATCCCATTTTACGGAAAGGCTCATGTAGGTTATATACCAAACAGGCACATTACAGGTCTTAGCAAGATCGCCCGTGTGGTGGACGCCTTTTCAAGAAGGCTCCAGGTACAGGAGAGGCTTACTACCCAGATTAGGGACTGTATCCAGGAAGCTCTCGACCCGCTCGGTGTGGCGGTTGTAATTGAGGCCCACCACATGTGCATGCAGATGAGGGGAATCCAGAAGCAGAACTCTGTAACGACCACATCGGCATTTACGGGAGCATTCCTTAACCAGTCGCAAACCAGGGAAGAGTTCATTCACCTGATCGGTGCGAAGCTATATTGATCCCTTTTAAGAATAAATACACACAATACCATCTAATATGAAGGCATACGTATTCCCGGGCCAGGGTGCCCAGTATCCCGGAATGGGAAAAGATCTCGCAGAGAGATTTCAGGTTGCAGAAAAGATGTTCGTGACATCCGACAAGATACTCGGATTCGGCCTTACCAACCTTATGTTTAAAGGTACTGACGACGACCTGCGGCAGACAAGGGTAACACAGCCGGCAATTTTCGTCCATTCAGTTGTTCTGGCAACAGTGCTCGGTGAAAGATTCAGGCCTGATATGGTTGCTGGTCATTCCCTGGGCGAATTCTCGGCTCTTGTTGCTGCCGGGGCTCTTTCATTTGAAGACGGGCTCAGGCTGGTATCGGCAAGGGCCACTGCTATGCAGAAGGCCTGCGATGCTGCGCCGTCAACAATGGCAGCTGTCCTTGGGCTTGACGACCAGATCGTGGAAGATGTTTGCAGGGAGGTCGACGATGTTGTAGTGCCCGCAAATTATAACAGTCCGGGACAGATAGTTATATCAGGATCTGTAAACGGGATTGATACAGCAGTCAAAAAGCTTCAGGAACTCGGAGCAAAGCGTGCAATAAAGCTCAGTGTAGGAGGGGCATTTCACTCCCCGCTGATGGAGCCGGCCCGGTCTGAGCTGGCCACAGCCATAGAAAAAACATCTTTCAGCCGGCCGAGGTGCCCAATATACCAGAATGTAAACGCCATTTCCGTAACCGACCCCGAAGAGATCAGGAAGAACCTTGTTGATCAGCTCACCTCTCCTGTAAGGTGGACTCAGACAGTACTCAATATGATTAATGACGGCGCTGTTCACTTTACCGAAGTCGGCCCCGGCAATGTTCTTCAAGGCCTTGTAAAGAAGGCTGACAGGCAAATGGGGACCTCTTCGGCCGCTGATCTGATAAGTTAACCGGCAGCCTCAGCCGGCAGTCGCCGAAATGAATTCTCACAGATTGTCTAGTCACCTTTGCCCGTTATAATTCCTGTCATATCCCGGGCACCCTCTTTTACCGGTTGCGGCTTGAAAATAACCCCCTTGTTATGCCGGCCGTCAATCTGTATCTTAAAAGGTTGTTCAAATCTCACATGACGTACATGTGTATCCTCATAATATGCCGGCTGCCCATCCAGGAAGTCCACATCATATAACCCTTCCCGGAAATGGGGGTTTATGGTAAAATATCCCACCCTGAATGAGGTTAAATTCTGGAAAAAATGAGTACCCTGGCTCGGATCAATATGGTAGTTATCCAGACCCGATTCAATTATCACCCTGGCCATTGATATCTGGGGCCATTTTATCGGTATCCCCAACCAGGGATCACTCGATCCCCACCGTCCGGGCCCTGTAAGCACGTAGTTTCGCCCTTCTTTGATAAAATTTTCATTTATCTTTTCAATCTCCAGTGCAATATCCTTGTTCTCTGATGGGTTGAACTTATCAGGCTTAACATATACGAAATCGGATATATTGGTAATGGTTCCGTACCCAAGGGCCGATTCCGAGTAAACAATCGTATTGTTTTTGTCAATCCTGTCAAAATTGACATCCACCTTCTGCTCTCCGTGCACGATCGGCCTAATCTGGAGAAAATAAAAAATACCGGGTTCATCCTTTGGTGTGTCAAGATCGACCGCAAATTCTATCTCGATAGGATTATTCATTTCATGCTGCCCTGAATCAAGTAGTTCCTGCAGTATTTCAGCCAATGGAAATGTGCTATGCGTAAGGACATTGGCAAATGTCACCACCTTTCTGCCCTGCTGGCCCATACCCTCTCTGAGCATATTGTACTCATAATCATATGTTGAGGCTGCGAACCTGAACGAAGGATCATTTTCCGCATCCTTTATGCCAAGCTTCAGTATGTTGACGCTATCATCAGTAGAAGGTCTGAAGCTGTCAACATTCAGGTCAAGGGAATAGAATTTCTTCTGGGTTTCCCTCAGCGCCTGGTCGGGAGAGGAGAGCTGAAGTATCTTTTTGGGATATTTCGGAGAAAACCTCAGTGAAATGCCTCCGTCGACTATAAGCTTGCCAAGCCCGTAGGCAATGCTTGCTATTCCGTCCTCAGGCTTCTCGGGCGCGATCGGATAGAAATTGATCGAACGGGCAACACCTGAGATGGTCGGATAGAACCTGTCACCGTTCCTGGTACCGCATACTTCCTGGAGAATTATCCCCATCTTCTCCTCGTCTATAACATTGGCAGTAGCGGTCATATAAGCCCTGCTGCTTTTGTAATAGACCGATGCATAAACGGACTTTATCGCATCGGTCAGCATACCTATCATCCTGGTACTGTCCTCCACCCTGGGTATCATGTACGTTGAGTAGATCCCTGCAAACGGCTGGTAGTGACTGTCCTCCAGCTTACTGGAAGAACGGATTGCTACCGGGTTGCGCACCACAGAGATAAAGGCATACAAATCCTGGTGGAGCCGTCCCGGGAGACTTGCGTCGACAAACCGCTGCAGTATCTCTTCATCCGAAACGCCGGATATTGCAAATCTATAGAGGTCATTGGTCTCCATGAACTCATCAAAAATATCTGTGCTCAGAACCACTGTACGGGGTATGGTAACAATAGCCCCAGGGAATTTGGTAAAAAGACCATGCTCGTTAAGTATCGAATTAATAAATGCCAGCCCCCGCGCCTTACCGCCTATCGAACCTTCGCCTATGCGCGAGAACATCAGGTATTCATCAAAGCTGTTTTTGTCAAATTTGGCAATAACCCCGCGACCCTTGCTGGACCTGAAGCTTGATATGGCGGTATGGATATATCTCCTGACCTCCTCGATACTATCGAAGTCATCAACCTTCAGATGTTTAAACATCCGCGCAATAGGAAACAGCGCCCTGGCGTTCAGCCATTTGGAGAAATGATTGTTGCTTGAATGGAAATATAGAACCTTTTCGGGTATGGTAAGTATTGCCTGCTGCATTGCCTGCAGATCGGCAGCCCTGCAGACCTCCTCCTTGGTGTCGGGGTCCCTGAAAATAAACTCGCCGAAAGAAAACTGCCTTATGACAAAGTTCCTCAGTTCAATGGAGAGGGTCTTGGAATACTTGTGAATAAACCCAGCTTTCAATTCCTCTGCCTGGACGTGGTTTTCCATGTCGGAGGACTGCAGAAGAACGGGCATGTGGGGATCATCCGATTTAACCTTGCGGCACAAACGGATTCCTGCCTGCGGGTCACGCCTGCCTTTCCTGCTGTAGGATATGTCTGATATGACCCCCAGAAGGTTATTCTTGTATCTCTTGTAGATGTCAATCGCCTCTTCATAATTCGTTGCCAGCAGGATCTTGGGCCTTCCTCTCATCCGGAGGTTCTTCTGGTGTGCATTGAGTGCTTCCCTTGCAAAATCGCGCGACTGCTTCAGAATAATCTTATAAAGGTTTGGCAAATAGCTGGATGTATACCGGATAGAATTCTCTACCAGCAATATAGTCTGGACCCCGCCCGTCTCAACATCATTTTCGGCATTCATCTTATCCTCTATCAGCTTGATAATGGCAAGAAGAAGGTCGGCATTACCCAGCCAGCAGAATACATAATCGATGGCTGACAGATCCTCATTAGCCAGTTTCATTGATACCTCACGCGAGAAATAGGTCAGTACCACGATAGGTATGCCCGGATGTTCCGATTTAATCTGTTTGGCAAGGTTAAAGATGTCCGATTCCCCTCCGATACTGAACATGGAAATTATAAGATCGATCTTTTCCTCCTCAAGGATACCGAATGCATCGGTACCGCCACTTGCCTTAAGAAACCTTGGCGGGGTACTCAGGTTAAGTGAGACATACTCATTGAATATCTGCTCATCTATCCGGCCGTCTTCCTCAAGCATGAATGCATCGTAGTTGCTGCAAATGAGAAGAACGTTCTGTATACGTATCTGCATAAGATTGCTGAACGAGGTTTGATGGAACTCATAATTACCCGGATCAGCAATGTCTCTTATCTGTTTGATCATAATTTTGTTATGGTTTTATTATCAGTGCAATCCCCTGTCTTCCGTCCATAAGAACATGTAACGGCTCAGGAAATCTTACATGTATGAAAAATTCAGTCTCGTCAATTTTTTCACCCTGATCAAGCATCTCCTCTCTGAAAAAATCATCAGTATCTGTGTGATTCACCGAAAAATAGCCAACATTCATTGCAGTGAGATTATGGAAAAAATGAGACCCCAGTGAAGCATCGAGAGGAAACCCTTCCAGGCTCATTTCGACTATCACTGCAGCATTTGATATCTGCGGCCATGTAACCGGAATGCCTATGAAGCGGTCGCGGGTGCCCCACCGGCCGGGTCCTATAAGTACATATTTCCTTCCTCCCCTGATCATGGCTGAGTTTATCCTATCAACCTCTGCAGCCATCTCCCGGGTTTTAAGCCTGTCGAACTTATCCCTTTTTATACATACCATGTCGCCTATATAATCGATCTTCCCGTTGCCCATGCTCTTTCCCGACCTGAGTATTACTTTACTATTGTCAATTGTCTTCATGTCAATGGCATAATCGCTGCTGCTGCCGAAAAGCGGCTTGATCTGCAACAGGTAAAACGATGGCAGGCCCTTCTCATCTTTTTTCAGGTCAACCGCAAATTCTATTTCAACCGGACATCCGAGCGCTTCCCTCACAACATCAAGGGTAACGCTTATGGTCTTTGCAAGAGGGATGTAATCATATTTAAGGATGTTGGAAAAATTAACCACCCTCGGTCCTGCCGTCTCAATACCCGGCACCATCCGGTCACTGTCGCGGTCATATACCGAGGCACAATGCTTAAGGTTACCGTGCTTCTCAGCTTCTGAAATATCAAGCCTTATAAGTCCCGCATCCTCCCCCTCCAGAAGATTAACCTCCGGCCTGGCCATGTTCACGGCGTAAAAATGCAACTGGGAATTTTTAAACTGATCCTTCGGCGAGGAGATCTCAAGATCGGGATATACCGGCGAGAACCTCCATGCCTGCTCACCTCTTACTACATAATGGCCCAGTCCGATTGCCATAACACTGAAGCCTTCATCAGGTTTCATATGTGCTACCGGATAATAGTTATGGGACTGTGCCGTGCCGCTTATGTGGGGATAATAGCTGTCACCCGACCTGTTGCCGACGACCTCCTGCAGGACAATTGCCATCTTCTCCTCTTCAATCCGGTTATTGATAGATTCAAAATATCTTTTGGAATCGTCTGAGAATATTGATGCGTATACCAGCTTGATGCCATCCATAGCCTGCTGAAGCCTTACATCAAAACTGGGATGATTGTTCGGAAGGAGCCAGGTCCCGAAAATCCCCGAGAATGGTTGCATAAGCGAATCCTCAAAAAGGCTTGAGGACCTGATGGCAATCGGACGTTTTACCACGTTCATGAATATCCGCAGCTTCTTTTCAAGGTTGTAGCTGATATTCCCCTCAAGGAACAATTTTTTTATCCTGTCATAGCTCTCCTCTTTGTAAACTATATCATACAGCTTATTAATCTCCAGGAAAACATCAAACTCTTCGGTGCCAATTATACCGGTAACCGGAGTGCGCACATTTATACCCTCTATAAGCTCCGAGAACCTGAAACTGTAGATCAGAGAATTTACAAATGCAAGTCCCCGTCCCTTTCCCCCAAGTGATCCGGCAGCAAAAGAGACTATATTTGACTCGTCCAGGATGGCCGACTCCTCGAAATTGACAATCTTCCCCATATCCTGCTCATTACGGTGCTTGGAGATAATGTTGATAAGAAACTCGCGCATCGCTGCCGGATTGCTGAAATCATTTATCTTAAGGGGGTTGATTATACGGGCAATCTTAACCTCCCCCCTTGCCATCAGCCATAGGGAAAAATGGTTCTTAACTGCATGGTAGACAAGAGACTCTTCGGGAACCGTTTTCAGGTAGCTTTCAAACTCCCGCATTGACTTAGCCACGGCGATCTGCCGCCCCTCGTTGTCGCGGTAAACAAAATGACCAAATCCAAGGAAATAGGTAATAAAGCTTTTCAGGTCCTGCAGAAGTGTTTCAGAATTCTTGTTTATAAAGCTGACTTTCAGCTCATGGGCCATTTTCTGGTATTCAGGATCGGCCGATTGCAGCATGGATGGAAGGTTTTCAACCTGGCTCTTGACATATTTTATCAGTTCAACACCTGCCATGGGGTCGATCTTCCCCTTACGGGGGATGCGGGCATCGGAAATTACACAAAGTACATATTCCCTGTAGCGGGTAAATATATCCATCGCCTCCTCCCAGGTAGATGCAAGAAGTATTTTAGGCCGGCCCCTCAGCTTCAGCACCTTGTAAAGCTCGTCGGTATTGACATCTTCGATCAGGTGCCGGGTCTGTTCAAGAACTATAGAATATATCATTGGAAGGTAACGGGAGTAATACTTTGGCGAATCCTCTACAAGAAGTATCACCTTGGTAAATCCCATGGCAGTATCATTCTCTACATTGACCTGGTCCTCCAGCAGCTTAACCATGGCGAAGAACATTTTCGAGTCTCCGTTCCATACAAATACACGGTTCACGAAACCATACCTGGCGGGTGATTCCTCAAATGTCTCAATATCCCTGTTATTGTTAAGAAGAAAGAATACGGGAATATAGGCAAACTCCTCCTTCATCCTTTTGCTCAAAACCAGCGGTGTCTGCTTGTCCATGCCCATCATTACGATAACCATATCATAATGTTTAGTGGCCAGCTCATCAAGTGCCTCCTCAAGCTTTGATACACCTGTTACCCTGGGCAGGGAGGTAAGGTTGAGCTGGTGGTACTGTCCGAGCATATGGTCGGAAAAACGCCCCTCCTTCTCTATACTGTACGCGTCGTAAAGTGTGGCAACAAGAAGTATCTCCTTTACCTTAAACGGCATCAGATCATGGAACAGGTCGCGCTCTGCATTATGCTTGTTGAGGAACCGCTGCAGAAGCTGCCGGCTGCTGCTTATCCTCTCCTTCTCTTCAGCCTGCTTCTTCTCCTGCCTCTCTTTTCTTTTTGCCCTGAACAGCAGCGTCTTTGCTTTGTAGCTATTTATGTAACCTGTCAGCAGGCTGGCAATATTATCGATCAGATGACGCTCCTCCTCCAGGAAAGGACCCTCGTCAAGGGTGGCAAACTCCCTTGTATAGCACACCTCAATTGTCCCTTCATTCCCGTCGAGCGTCCTGAAGCTTTGTGATTGCAGCCACTCTGTTACCCTGAATCGGGGACTTCGGTATTCCTTGCCTTCGTATATTATACGGGAAACGGTGTATTCCGGATACTGCCATGCGGTGGTCAGTATGAGGGTTACCTGGTGGAGTGTCTCTTCTACAGGCTTACCCTCCCTGAGAATTGCCGTTGTCTGGTTAATGCATGCAAGTTCCTTCAGCCTTTCTCTTCTCTCTTCCAGCAACTTGTTGATATTGCTGTCTCCCCTGACCTCATTGTCTTCCATCCGGTTACGGTTTTATTGCCTTGTGATGGCAAAACATAAAATTTCACATCTTAAAATTACAAAATCCCGTTGGTATTGACATTGATTCATCTTTTATTTATCTTGACCCTGTCACCGGAATTAAGCATTGGTATGACAATTTCGGCATATATTTGTAAGTTTTATAAGCGGGCCCGGTTTATTCCAATATGCCCGGAATAAATCATTAATACTTAAACCATGAACAATAACGTCAGCAAAAAAATCAACCGTATACTGGTGCCGGTAGATTTCTCCGGGTACTCATTAAACGCATGCTACTTTGCAATGCACCTGGCTTCACGCACGGGTGCCGGACTGAAACTGTTTCATGCATTCTTCAATCCTATGATCGATGCCATGGCCTTCCCCGATGCATTTACATACCAGTCGAACATGGCAGAGGTATTCCGTGAGCTTGAGGAAAACTCAAAAAAGGAGATGAAAAAGTTTGCCAAAAAGCTTAAGAAATATGCAAAGCTAAAGAACCTCAAAGAGGTGGAGGTTGAAACCGGAGTGGTTGCCGGACAACCCGGTGAGGAGATTGAGAGCATTATTGAAGCTTATGATCCTGATTTCATTGTGATCGGGACAAGAGGTCACGGCGATCGGGCCAATGAGGTTCTCGGATCTGTTGCCTCAAGAGTCATCGATATTTCAGGGATTCCTGTACTGCTGGTGACCCGGGACGCGAAGCTCAGGGAGAAGGGAAATATCAGGCTGCTATATGCCACCGATTTTGATGATTCCGATTACCAGGCCATTGGCAGCCTCTCTGCAATCATGTCGGGCTACAGCCTGAAAATATTTTGTGTCCATTTCGAGACAGGTTCGTCAAAAGAGGATAAGGAAAGCAAAATGTCGGAGATGAAGCACAAACTTATAGAGAACAAAAAGGTGCTGTCAATTGAATGTCATAATATCAAAAGTGATGATATTGTAACCGACCTCAATTTATTTGTAGAAGCAAATGATATTGAGATGATTGCGCTAACCCACAAAAAAAGAAATATATTTTACAGGCTTTTCAATCCAAGTTTGGCAAAGAAATTGCTGTTTGAAACAAAGAAGCCGGTTTTTGTGTTTAATTAATTAATATACAATTCAGATAGGGTTTTTATAGTTCCTTTTAAAAAAAATACTATTTTAGCACCCTGAAAAATTTTAACAGAACAAAACAAAACTCAAAGTTTATGAAGATCAGGTTAATGAAAAAGTTTTTATTGTTGTCGCTGGTGTCCCTTTTTATAGGTTTCCAGGCAAACGGACAAACCCTGAAGGATGCCATAGATGCATACAATAACGGGTTAGACCTTGTTGACAGTGACATAAGGGCAGCAATCGAAAGCTTTAAAAAGAGCTATGAGATTGCCAGCCTGTTAGGCGCAGAGGGAGAAGAGGTCAAAGAGCAGGCAGAGATACAGATACCGGGTCTATATTTCGACCTGGCAATGGGTTATTACCGTGAACGGAACATCCCGGATGCCATATCGGGTTTTGAAGAGGCGATAGAAGTGGCGGGCGAATACAACGACCCCGGCACAAAAACACGATCCGAAAATGTTCTTCACCAGCTTTATGCCATGCATGCCAATGCCCTGTTCAGGGCGGAGAACTATGATGAAGCGCTCAGCATGTTTGATATGGCACTGGCCATAAACCCCCAGCATGCAAGATCCTACCTCGGAAAGGGACTTGTGTACAGGAGACTGGAAGATGCGGCCAACTTCAGGGAGAGCATGGACATGGCCATTGAGTCGGCCCTGATGACAGATGACGATCAGATTCTTCAGACAGCCGAGTCGACCGCGCGCGACTTCTTCCTTGTGCGTGCCGTCAGAGCCAAGGGAGAGGCCAACTATGACCAGTCGCTTGAATTTCTTACCACATCACTAGCATATGACCAGGAGTTCCCGGAATCACACTTCCTTCTCGCATCGGTGTACAATGAGCTGAGAAGGTACCAGGATGCGGTGAACAGCGCTCAAAGGGCGATCGAATTGTCTGCAGGCAGCCGGGAGGAAAAAGCCAAGATGTACTTTGAGCTTGGCAAGGCCTATGAAGGGCTGGGCAACGCCTCACAGGCATGTGAAGCATACAGCAATGCCGCTTTCGGCAACTACGAAGCTTCTGCAAAATATCAGATGGAACATGTTCTGAAGTGCCCGTAAAATATCCGGGCACAAAACCAAAACAGAAGACCACCCCTGAGGGTGGTTTTTTGTTTTTGGTTCCGGCGATCAAGAGCTGGACTTATCGATGAGACCTTCTGCCCCAAGTGGTTTCCTGTTTTTGGTCCGGGCAATGAGTGGCATGGGCAATTAGCAGCGGGCATCAGTGCATTCAGGACCTCAAAAGGGCTGCGAACTCTTCAAGCTTTGAGGGATCCCTCTCGACTGAATTGCCAACAACTGCTATATCGGCACCGGCATCAAAAACTTTCCGGAGATCATCTGCATCCCTTATTCCGCCGCCCACCACCAGGGGTACGCTGATATTCTTCCTTACCGCCTCAATCATGGCAGGCGGAATTATCCCGTTTGCCCCGCTCCCGCCCTCCATGTATATGAGTTTAAGTCCAAGTAACTCCCCGGCAATGGCAGTGGATACAGCAATATCAGGTTTGTTGCGGGGTATAGGGGTGGTATTGCTCATATAGCCGACCGAACTCAACGCACCGTTCTCAATCAGCATGTAACCCGTTGGTATTACCTCGAGCCTGCTGTTTTTGATAAACCGTGCTGCCACAACATGGTTGCCGATAAGAAACTCCGGGTTCCTCCCCGATATAAGCGACAGCAGCAATATTCCATCGGCCTTGCTGCTGAGCTGTCCGGGATTGCCCGGGAAAAGGAGGACGGGTATGGATGATATGTCTTTTATGGCCTCAACGACCGGATCAACGGGATTACTTACAAGGCTTCCCCCGACAAGCACCAGGGAAACACCTGATGACGCAGCCATCTCCATCAGTCCGCCAAGCCTTTCAACCCCCGTCTCATCGGGATCAACCAACAGCGCAAGGATCTTTTTTTTCCCCGAAAGGGTAAGAATCGACTGGTATATCATAAACTGTTTACTTGCAACACCAAACAACGGAATATTTACGGTACTTGAAATAGTGGAGCACAAAATCCTCCCTTATCGCATCTGTATGAACCCGGCCCGTTAAGGTACCCGACTTCTCAGGAGTGAACGGATCGATAATGATATCCTCACGGAAGTTAATGTTCTGCTTGTCGCATATCTTGTAGAGCGTCTCCTTGGCACACCAGTAAATATATACATGGTACCGCCTGAACCTCCGGCTTACCGCCTCCTCCTCAGCGGAAGTAAGGAATTTCCCGGCAAGTGAAGATATCTTTCCTGAAATATTTTCAAGGTCAACACCCACACGTTTTGTCCTGCTCAGGATTATGGAGGTCAGCCGGCCTGAGTGGGATATACTTATGTGGTAGTCAGGGTCGGTAAGGAAGGGTTTACGGTTGCCGTTGTAATATATCTTTATTCCAGGCCCGACCATCTCCAGCAGAAGAACCCTGACACTGAGCCACTCCAGCTTCCTGCCGTAGCTTTTAAAGCTGTTCAGCGTGTCTATCTCCCCCTCATCCAAATCCAGCCGGTCGTAAAGCGAGAAAAAATCCTCGTCTATCTCCCACAAGCCCAGAAGAGTATCGTCCTGCACATATTTTTTCATTACCAGTCCCATACCTTAGACTTTTTGCTTACCGCAAACGGCAAATATGAGAAATCATTTACTTCCAGGCAAAACTTTCCATCAGGTATATTATATCTTCTATGAAATAATCGATAACAGGATCGAGTGAATCCCTGTTGGGTGTAACGTTGAAGTAAAGTGCCCCACGGAAAAAATGGCTGGAGGAATCGGTCAGGTAGAACTGCACCGCCGAAGCCGCATTTCCTTTGATATCATAAAGTGTTCCGTACACATCATCAGCCCTGTTTATGAACATTCTTTCATCAATCGCATCAGCCTTGACCGTGTGCCTGAAGGCAAGTTTTCGTGCATCTTCCAGGTAATCAACCAGGTTGTTGTCAATTTCGCTGTAGCTGATATGCAGTCTCCCCCTGTAGCCGGGGAAGTCTATATTAAACCAGCAGGGATGTGCCAGCCTGCCATCATCATCATTTATCTCTGCAAATGCAGGATAGCTGAATGTAAAAGGGCAGTCCCCTTCATAGGTTATATATTCCCTTTCGGGGAAGTCTATCCTGAAATAGCCCCTTGGCCTCGGCGAATACTCACCGGTGCAGGAAACAAACGTTAAAACCGCTGCCGATATGAATGCTATGGCTGTCGTCGGGTGTTTCATAAACTACTCCTTGCTCTTTTTCGTATCCACTTCATCGGGTATTGCATCATCTGAAAGGCTGACCCTGATCTGTTTGATGCGCCGGTTATCGGCCGACTCTATCCTGAACTCAAATTGTCCGTACACTATTTTCTTGTTCTTGCCGGGGATCTCTCCCTCGTATTCAAGAATAAGCCCTGCCAGGGTATCGGCATCCCCTCTTATATCATCAAAAACTCCGGGATTGAGGTTCAATATCTTATAGAAGTCATTCAGCGGGGTCTTCCCCTCGAATATATAGGTGCCGTCGTCAAGTTTTGAGAAATAGAGCTCCTCAAGATCAAATTCATCACTGATCTCTCCAACTATCTCCTCAAGTATGTCTTCCATCGTAACTATGCCTGTGGTGCCTCCGTATTCATCAACAACCACAGCCATATGGATCTTCTGAAGCTGGAACTCTTTCAGCAGGTCATTTATCTTCTTTGTTTCAGGAACGAAATAAGGAGGCCTTATCAGGGTCTGCCACCTGAAGGAATCTCCCTTCTGGTGGTGTGGCAGAAGGTCCTTAACATAAAGGATCCCTTTAACATCATCAAATGTACCTGAATATACCGGAATACGGGAGTAACCAGACTCAATAATTATTGAGATGAGGTTGCTCATAACTGTCGATGTGTTAACAGCAGCCACATCAATCCGTGGTTTCATTATCTCGGTAACTGCCTTGTTGCCGAAATCGACAATACCCCTGAGTATCTTTTTGTCCTCCTTCAGCGAAGGTGCAGTAAGATCAAGCGCATGGCCCAGGTCATCGATAGAAAGGTTGTCACGTGTGCTGGTTACCTTCCTGTAGAAAAAAGCTCCGGACCTTATAAGGAGCATGCTTAGCGGTTTGAGCAGGCTGCCGGCAAGAAGCAGGGGATGGGCCATAAATAGTGCAAACCTCAGGGGCCTGTGGTTGGCATACAGTTTAGGCAATATCTCACCAAACAATAAAAGAAGGAAAGTAATAACCACCACCATAATAAAGAAGCCAAGGGCAGGTGATGCTGAAAAGTCCATGATAGATTCGGCAATGACCGTTGAGAGGATTACAATGGCAACATTTACAAAATTGTTTGAAACCACAATGGTAGCCAGCAATCTCTCCTGGTCCTCCAAAAGCATTCTTACCACACGGCTGGAATTGGATTCCCCCTTCTCAATGGTGTTGAGGTTTGCGGGTGACAGAGAAAAAAAAGCCACCTCAGATCCGGATATCAGGGCCGAAACAATCAGCAGAAAGGCGAGTCCGAGCAGGCCCATACCTATCCCGACTGTAAATGGGTGAAAAACCAAATCTGTATTTGTGAAAAACCCTAAAAAATAATCACTCTCTTCCAAAGCAGTTCAGCAATCGTTTTACTTGTTTGTCCGGCCCGTGCCCCCGTTCAACTTAAAGGGGGCATCCGTGCTACGTGCAGGGGCATCCGCTGCCTGACACCGCAAGTTAATAAATTAATTGCTGATATTAACAACCCGGTGACAATAAGAGGTATTAAGGATGCCCGGAGGCCCTCAGCCCCCGGGGTTACAACCTTAAAGAGACCAATCGTTCGGTCACTACGCCCTGTCTCCTTCTGATGGATACAGCTGATCATAACCTGGCAGAGATTATTCGTCCAATCATTGTCGGCTGCCACGGTCCTTCTTATGAAGGCAGCTGATTATAACCTGGCAGAGATTATTCGTCCAATCATTGTCGGCCGCCACGGTCCTTCTGATGGATACAGCTGATCATAACCTGGCAGAGATTATTCGTCCAATCACTGGAATCTGCCTTTGCATAGGGTCAAAACGGCAGATCGTCCTGCTCGCCCGCATCGACATCCGGACCATCATCCTGTGTTTGCGACACAGCTTCTTCCTGACCCTCGCCCGGGGCTGCAGGTTTCCTGCCAAGCATTTTCATTGCATCGGCAAAAACCTCTGTGGTATACTTCTTGTTGCCATCCTTATCATCCCAGGAGCGGGTACGCAACCTGCCTTCGATATAAAGGAGCTCCCCCTTTTTCACATACTTTTCAGCAACCTCAGCAAGTCCACGCCACAGGACTATACGGTGCCACTCCGTCTGTGTAACCTTTTCACCGTTTTTGTCTTTGTAGGTCTCATTGGTGGCAAGGTTGAAATTAGCAACAGCAACACCCGATTCAAGGTGCCTGACTTCAGGATCCTGTCCTGCATTTCCGACTAATACTACTTTGTTGACCATAATAGATTATATTTTTTGGTTAGTACTATATTAAATTTAAGAAATAATCCTTTATAAAACAATATCCCGGACCACCTTTTTTCTTTTCGAATGCAACCCGGCGGTGCAATTTACATATAAAAAAACGACAACACTGATCTTCTCAGAAGACGACTATTTGACTAAACCTCATATTTTTAATAAAAATCAGTATATTTGCAGTTGCTCATGCAAATTTACCAACGATAGTTTTTTTTATTTGGCAAATAAATATATATTTGCACTCCAATAGTAAAATCACTCATTAATTAATTGATAACTAAAGATTTTAAAAATGACAAAGGCAGATATTGTTAACGAGATTTCCAAAAACACTGGAATTGAAAAAATAACTGTTCAGAAAACAGTTGAAGCTTTTATGGAGACTGTAAAAGACTCCCTTTCAAAGGACAAGAACGTTTACCTCAGGGGATTCGGCAGCTTTATCGTTAAGAAAAGGGCCAAAAAAACAGCCAGGAATATTTCCAAGAACACTACCATCATCATTCCTGAACATTTCATCCCGGCCTTTAAGCCTTCCAAGACATTCGTAAACAAGGTCAAAACATACGTAAAGAAATAAGACCGGCTAATAATAATAACAATGCCAAGCGGAAAAAAGAGAAAAAGACATAAGATGGCAACCCATAAACGCAAGAAGCGTTTAAGGAAAAACCGCCATAAAAAGAGGAAATAGGCTATTATTAAGCTGACAGCAAATATGTAAGAACTCATAAACCTAAAGAAACCTTTTTCTTTAGGTTTATTAATATAAGAGTACCTAATCAATTTCATACTGCTGCCGTTACGTTGACGTTTCCGCTTTTACCTCCTATAATCAATGAGGAACTGTGAGCAAAGAACTAGTTATAGATGCTAATGCTTCTGAGATATCAATAGCACTTCTTGACAATAAACAGCTGATCGAGCTGAACAAACAGAAAAGCAACGTTCAGTTCACTGTAGGCAATATCTACCTGGGCAAGGTCAAGAAAATAATGCCCGGGCTGAATGCTGCATTTGTCGATGTAGGATATGAAAAAGATGCATTCCTGCATTACCTGGACCTGGGACCCCAGTTCCAGACCCTCAATAAATTTATTGCCCAGACACAAAACCGGAAAAGCAAAAACCCGGTGCTTCAGCGATTCAAATCTGAGAATGATATATCCAAGGACGGGAAAATATCTAAGGTGCTGTCAAGCGGCCAGAATGTATTGGTTCAGATAGCTAAGGAACCTATATCAACCAAAGGTCCCCGCTTAAGCTCTGAGATATCGATAGCCGGCAGGAACCTGGTCCTTATGCCTTTTTCTGATAAGGTATCGGTATCGCAAAAGATCGAATCGGCCGAAGAGAGAAACAGGCTCAAACGGCTTCTTCAGAGCATCAAGCCCAGAAATTACGGACTTATTGTCAGGACTGTAGCCGAAGGCAAAAGAGTCGCCGAACTGGATGCCGAACTCAAAAACCTTGTCAAAAAATGGGAATCCATCTATGACAAAGTAAGGGGCGGTACAGCCCCGAAGCTGGCACTTCAGGAGATGGACCGCACATCAACGATCCTGCGTGACCTTCTTAATGTGGACTTCAACAATGTTTACGTTAATGACGGGATACTCGTAAGTGAGATAAAGGAATATATCAGTACCATAGCTCCCGAAAAGCAGAAAATTGTAAAACATTACTCCGGAAAGACGCCCATTTTCGATCATTTCGGCATTGAAAAACAGATCAAGTCATTGTTCGGCAAAACGGTATCCTGCCGTAACGGGGCCTACCTTATTATTGAACATACCGAAGCCCTTCATGTAATTGACGTAAACAGTGGCAACCGGTCAAAATCAGGTGATAACCAGGAAGCAAATGCACTTGCAGTAAACCTGATAGCGGCTCAGGAGGTTGCAAGACAGCTCCGGCTGCGCGACATGGGAGGCATCATAGTTGTTGATTTCATTGATTTGCACTCCCAGGAGAACAAGCAGATGCTGTTCGACAAGATGAAGGAGTTCATGTCAGAAGACCGCACTAAACACAACATACTTCCTTTGAGCAAGTTCGGACTGATGCAGATCACCCGCCAGAGAGTCCGGCCCGAGATGAGCATCAAAACCATGGAGAACTGCCCCGCCTGCCAGGGCACCGGCGAGATCAGTCCCAGTATCCTCCTTACCGACCAGATAGAAGACCATCTTGAAAGAATACTTGAAAGATCGGTGCAGGGTACCATCGTATTGAAAGTCCATCCCTATATTGAGGCCTTCCTCAGAAAAGGGTTTCCCTCGTTAAGACTTAGATGGATGCTTCGTTACAGGAAGTTTATCAGGGTAATGCCTGTGATGTCTTACCATTTTACCGAATACCGGTTCTTTACCACTGATGACGAAGACCTTGATGCCCTGCTCCAGTAGCAGTAATTTAACAGGGTCTCATCCACAGGCACAGGCATGCATATCAACAGGCGTGGGTTTGTTTATGCTGAAATATTTTTGAACAAACAGCGATCTTATCTGTATAAAATAGTACTGATCCAATAGAAAAGCAGATGCAAAAACCTATGATCACCATTATCAGCCTGCTGCTGTTCGTCAGCGGGGCAGCGTCACAGATACTTGAACCGGTAAAGTGGCATTTTTCAAAGGAGCAGGTAAGTGCCCGCGAGGTACACCTGCACATAAATGCGGCTATTGACGATAACTGGTACCTGTACGGACAGGAGATCCCTGAGGGCGGGCCAATACCAACCTTTTTCCATATTGACGTAAACGAGCATTTTGAGCTCATTGGCAAAGTGGAGGATATGGTTGACCCGGAGATTAAATTTGATCCGTTTTTCAGCATGGACCTTCCTCTTTTCAGCAATGAGGCCCGCTTCAGGCAGAAAGTCAGAATACTTTCAGAAAGTGAGTTTGTCATAACAGGCTTTGTTGAGTACATGAGCTGCGATGACGAACGCTGCCTGCCTCCCCAGGAGGTAGAATTTGAATTCATTTTAAACGAGGGTGTGGTTCCGGCTCCGGCTGCCGCAGACGAGTCCGGCAGATTGCCGGGGGTTACGGCCGCACCTGAAACAGCAGCAACTCCTGATGAATCTGCAACTGTTGATGAAGAGCCGGGTCCTGCCTTCACAGGAGAAAACGAGTCCGGTCAGACAGGTTACCCTGTAACCGGCACAAGTGCGGCCAAACCATCACCGGCAGATACAGCAACAGACAGCCGCAGTCTCTGGTTATTCTTCTTTATCGCATTTGCAGGGGGACTTGCAGGGTTGCTTACTCCCTGCGTCTTCCCGATGATCCCGATGACGGTATCCTTTTTCATGCAGAAGCAGTCAGGCCGCCTGAATTCCATAATTAACGCATTAGTGTTTGGCATTTCCATTATCGCGGTATACACCAGTCTCGGTCTTCTTGTATCGCTTACGAGCGTCGGAGCAGGATTTGCTAATCAGCTCAGTTCGCACTGGCTTCCCAACCTGTTATTCTTCCTGTTGTTTATTGCCTTTGCCGCATCGTTTTTCGGACTTTTTGAGATAACCCTGCCCGGCAGCCTGGCAACAAAGGCAGATACAAAAGCAGAAAGCGGTGGTTACCTGGGTTCATTCTTCATGGCTCTGACCCTGGTCATTGTTTCCCTCTCATGTGTCGGGCCCATCGTTGGCGCACTGCTTGTTGAAGCGGCAACCGGTACAGGAGCAAAACCGGTAATCGGCATGTTCGGATTCTCGCTTGCCTTCGCCGTTCCTTTCACCCTGCTTGCCATATTCCCATCATGGCTCAACAAACTGCCTAAATCAGGGGGTTGGCTCAATTCGGTAAAAGTCGTGCTGGGCTTCATTGTCCTGGCCTTCAGCCTCAGATTCCTCATGGTGGTCGACCAGACATATCACTGGGGCATATTGACCAGGGATGTATACCTTGCAATATGGATTGTGATATTTACACTTCTCGGCTTCTACCTTTTGGGAAAGCTCAGACTGGCACATGACAGCAAGCTGGACCATGTGAGCGTGCCAAGGCTTTTCATTGCCATAGCATCATTCGCCTTCGTGGTCTACCTGGTTCCGGGAATGTTCGGGGCCCCCCTCAAACCAATATCATCCCTGTTGCCTCCCCAGCATAGCCTCTCCTTTGACATAGGTGCAATTATAAGGGACAGCGGAACAGGCACGGCGGCAATACCATCGGAATTATGCGACGAACCGAGATTTGCTGACTTCCTCACATTGCCGCACGGACTACAGGGATATTTTGACCTGGAGCAGGGACTTGCCTGCGCACAAGAGCTCAACAAGCCTGTATTCCTCAGCTTTACCGGACACGCCTGTTCAAACTGCAAGGAGATGGAGGCCAGGGTCTGGTCAGACCAGCGCGTACTTGAGCGGCTGAGAAACGACTTTGTCATTATCTCACTCTACGTTGATGACCGGACAAGGCTCCCTGAAGATGAATGGATAACATCAGAGATCGACGGAAGGGTAAAGAATACTATCGGGAGAAAAAACCTGGATTACCAGATATCGGCATTCAATACAAATACCCAACCCTATTACGTGGTAATGGATCCCGGCGGCAATCTGCTTAACCAGCCACGCGGTTACAGCCTCAACAGGGATGCTTTTGCAGAATTCCTGGAAACGGCTGTCATGAGCTTCGGCGAAAACCCTTAGCACCTTAACTTTTTCTTTTCCCGTTAACCAGGTACACGCCTGCCAGGATTACAAGTGCCCAGAATGCCTGAACAGGGAGAAAACTCTCTCCATCCATCAGGCCCCAGAAAATGGCAAATATCGGGATAATATAAGTTACCGATGCAGCAAAGAGCGTAGTTGTGAACTTGATCAACACATTCATCAAAATAACTGCAATAAAGCTCGAGAAAAATGCCAGCGCAATAACGGCAAGAAGGCTGCCGGTCAGTTCGGCCGATCCTGCAGCCATGCTGAAGTCCGTCATCAGAAGATACAGTCCGGCAAAAGGTCCGATAAACAGGAACCCAAGGGAGGCAATGGCAACACCGTCAAGATCACGTAGCCTGAACTTGATCTCATTCACATTTATGCCGTAACACAGTGTTCCTGCCACGGCAAACAGACCATACCAGTTGTTTGAAGTCCCGATATCAATATTATTTATACTGGTTATCAGTCCCACAGCACCTATCATTCCGATAAACAGTCCCCCAACACTTATCCATCTCACCTTATTGGCATATAATAGCACACCTATTAAAAGTGTGAAAATGGGAGTAAGGGAATTGAGAATTCCTGCCACTGAGCTGCTTATCTCGGTCTGTGCCGTTGAAAACATAAAAGCGGGTATGGCATTGCCGATAAACCCGACAATGAGCAGCGACTTGAGGTTTGACCGGTTCAGTTTTCCAAGGTACCTTATTATAAGGGGTATAAAGAATACGAAAGAGAAGAAGATCCGCATGGCACCCACCTGCATACTGGTGAATGAAACAAGTCCCCTTTTCATAAGGATAAAAGATGCGCCCCAGATAAAAGCAAGAAAGATCAGCATGATCCATTGCCAGGGCCGTTTTTCAAGGTCAAACAGCATTTCAGAAAAATAAGAGCGTAAAGATAATTAATTTTGCAGGCAGTAATTGAAATGTAAATTGCATATTTTTGTGATGTGTCATTATTAATACCGAAGCAAGGGTCAGGTGCAGGATATCTTAATTTTGCTCATCAAGAGCATGGCAATAGGACTGATAGCTTCAGTCCCGCTGGGACCTGTCGGGGTACTCTGCATCCAGCGGACACTCAGCAGGGGGCACCTCTCGGGGTTCGTTTCCGGAATGGGAGCCGCCGTTGCCGATGCAATATTTGCACTGGCAGCAATCCTGGGGCTTTCAGTGATCATAAACTTCATTGAAACACAGCAGTTTCTGATGCGTGCTGCAGGCGGGCTGATATTGTTATTTCTTGGTGTCCGCATATTCATCTCGAACCCGGTCAGTCTGATGCGGTCAGGACAGAACAATAACCAGACCCATTTTTCCGATTTCATGTCGGTACTGCTTCTGATGCTGACCAATCCCCTTGCCATATTTCTGTTCCTGGCGGCTTTCGCAAGCCTTGAACTTGTAACACCTAAACCCGGCCCGCTTGTATCTTCTGCTATCGTTACCGGTATACTCGCCGGGGGCGCTCTTTACTGGCTGCTCCTGAGCAGCATCATAAACCATTTCAGGAACAGGTTCCGGCTAAGGATCCTGTTCAGGATCAACCGGTCAGCCGGGGTACTGATCGTCATATTCGGCATAACAGCATTAATAAGCATACTAATCTGAAAATAAAACCGGCCATGCAACTAATAAAAACGGAGGATCTGCTCAGGTCAGGCAAAATGAACAAACTCGGAGGAGAAAGCATTGCCAGGTTGCTTATACTCCTGCTACGGTTCAACAGAATTAACAAAGTCTACTCAAAAACATGGGACAAGGATGGCATAAAGTTCATCGACGCACTGATTGACGAACTTGAGATAAAATATGAAGTGAGCGATGAAGAGCTTCAGAGGATACCCGCCGGGGGTCCGTTCATAACCGTATCAAACCACCCTTACGGGGGAATTGACGGACTTCTGCTGTTGCACGCGCTTTCAAAACGCCGTGCAGATTTCAGAATAATGGCAAATTTCCTTTTGAGCCGGATTGAGCCCATAAAAGAACACATTATTTCCGGCAACCCTTTTGAAAAACTAAGAGATGCCGGCTCAGGCATATCAGGGTTAAAAGAGGCGCTGACCCATCTGCGGTCAGGTTCTCCGTTAGGCATATTCCCTGCCGGGGAGGTTTCTGTTTACAATGATGAATGGACAGGTGTAACCGACCGGCAATGGCAGAGTTCAGCTATCAAATTCATAAAACGGGCTCAGGTCCCGGTAGTGCCTGTTTACTTCCAGGGAACCAACAGCAGGATCTTCCATCTTCTGGGAATGATCCATCCCGTGCTCAGGACCATAAAACTCCCATCAGAGCTTCTGAACAAGAGGAACAAGATTATCAAATTAAGGATCGGGAACCCCGTCCCTGTTAAAGATCAGCATGAGTTTACAGACACCTACAGGTACGGACGTTATCTTAGGGCACGCACCTATTCCCTGGGCACCAGCATTGAAGTGAAAAAATTCTTCTCCTATACCATCCGGAGATCTTCCACTGAAGAGCCTGTAATAGATGCTGTTCCTGCCACAAAAATGCTGGATGAGATCACCAGCCTCTCAGATTTCCTGCTTTTCAAAAGCGGAAACTTTTCGGTTTATTGTGCACCCTCAGTGATCATTCCCAATATCACCAACGAGATAGGCAGATTAAGGGAGATCACTTTCAGGGATGTTGGCGAAGGAACCAACCGTAAGATCGATATAGACGAATTTGACCTTTACTACCACCAGCTGTTCATCTGGGACGATGACGAGAACAGGGTAGCCGGGGCATACAGGGCAGGCAAAGGCAAGGAAGTGATTGACAAATACGGACTGCCGGGTCTTTATATTAGTACCCTTTTCAAAATAGACAAAAGGTTAATTCCTGTCCTGGAACAAAGTATTGAACTGGGCCGGTCATTCATAGCCAAAGATTACCAGAAAAAACCACTGCCTCTGTTCCTGCTGTGGAAAGGAATTCTCTATTTTCTTATTAAAAACCCCGATTACCGCTACCTCATTGGTCCGGTAAGCATCAGTAACCGTTACTCCAAGTTCTCAAAGGCGGTAATCATCAAATTCATTACCGACAATTATTTCAACAATGAATTTGCCCGGCTTATCAAACCCAAAAATAAATTCAAAGTTGACCTGGGCGATGTTGACACCGATATCATTCTGGGTGATTCGGCCGACCTGGGCCGGCTCGACAGGTTCATACAGGACATTGACCCTAGCCACTATACAGTGCCGGTGCTTCTGAAAAAATATCTCAAACAGAGCGGCAAGATCATAGGTTTCAATATAGACCCAAAGTTCAACAACTCGCTTGACGGCCTGCTGGTACTAGATCTGTATGACGTGCCACTTGAAACCATCACGGCACTGTCAAAGGAGATTAAAGACGAATCCCTGCTCCAGCGCTTCTACGGGACAGATACAAAGCTGTAGGGAAAACCCTGAGTTTACATTCTGTAATCTCCTGCATATGTTGGGTATCCTGAATCCACAGGAGATTCAACGACAAACAGCCTGCAATCACTCTTTGCATTCATCTCAAGCTTCTCTTCTTCCTTTGCAATGAAAAAATCGTATTGGCCAAGATCACTCCCCCTCAGATTGAGGTGGCCTTCGAGAATAAACCCCGAAATAAAAACATTACCGGGAAAATTGCAGGCATGCTTCCCCTCTGCCAGCGAAATTTCAGAGATGGTAACACCGGGAGTGTGAATTACTGCGCCTGAGCCCTCCCCCACATACACTTTGGTACTCCTCCCCTCTTCAATCCTGATCGGGAACCTGTCAGACGGGAAGTCACTGTATGAAGATGGACGGTTCAGTGTTTTCTCAAGGTCAGGATCAAACCAAATCTGCAGAACAGAGGATGCGGGCAGGAATCTTTCCGAATGGACATAGCCATTCCCGGCCATTATGACTTGCATATCACCTGCAGAAAGTCGTTTCCACCCCCTGTAACGGTTATCATAATGCTCAATCTCCCCGTTAAGCACGAAACTCAATATTTCAAATCCCTTATGCGAGTGTTCGCCGGTATCAGCGCCGCTCCCGCTCGACATATGCGACCAGTAGAAAATGTTTGAATAGGGGCTAAGAAGTCCGGCATCCTTATAAAACCCGACAGGCTTTCTCTCATGAAGATCCAGGTTCCCGTGCATGCCGGCGGACTGTTCTTCGCGCCTGTATGTCATTATTGCCATGTCACCACGAATGGGTTAATACCAGTTACATGACATAAAGATAATCAAAATAACGTTCATTGTTTTTAAGGCCCCAAACCAGAATTATTATTATTTTAGCCCTCCTAACCAAAAAAGACTTCCCATGAGCAATATGAGAATTACAGGATTACTGTTGGCAATAAGTATGCTTGTCACGGGAGCCGCTGAACGTCAGAACAATGACATTGCAGCTATAGCAGCAGAGATCCACTCTGAGGTCCTTACTCTCGACACCCATACCGACACACCACTGATGCTTGCAAGGGAAGGCTTTGATATTGGAAGCAGGAACATAGCCGACCGCAGGGGCGGACAGGTTGATTTTCCCCGGATGTTTGAGGGCGGACTTGATGCAGCCTTCTTCGCAGTTTTTCTGGGACAGGGAGAGAGGACCCCTGAAGGAAACCAAACGGCAAAAGAGAGGGCATTGCAGATCTTTGAACTTATCCACCAGGCAATTGACAGCCATCCCTCGATGGCCGGACTTGCACTGGAACCTGATGATGCATACAGGCTTAAAAATGAGGACATGCTGGCCATCTACATAGGCCTGGAGAACGGCTACCCCATAGGGCGCGACATTAACCTGGTCGACAAGTTTTATGATCTGGGAGCAAGATACATAACTCTGTCCCACTCCAGGAACAATGACATTTGTGATTCATCTACCGACCCCGCCGGTCCCGAACACGGAGGGCTGTCAGATTTTGGCATAAAGGTGGTCAGGAGGATGAATGACCTTGGAATGATCGTCGATGTAAGCCATATAAGCGACGAGGCCTTCTACGATGTTCTGAAAATATCACGTGCGCCGGTTGCAGCCTCGCACTCCAATGCAAGAGCCGTGTGCGACCACCCCCGCAACCTGGATGACGATATGCTGATTGCCCTGAGAGATAACGGAGGTGTAATACAGGTATGCATACTGAGCTCCTATGTGAAAACACCGGAACCCAATCCGGAAAGGGACGCAGCCAGGGAGGCTGTCAGGCAAAGGTTCAATAATTTCGTCGACCTGACCGACGAAGAGATGGAGATGGCCAGGGAAGCCTGGTTTGAGGTAAACGAGAAATACCCGCAGCAGCTTGCCACCGTTGCCGACCTGGTTGACCATATAGATCACATAGTTGATCTGATTGGGATTGACCATGTGGGGATCGGGACTGACTTTGACGGGGGCGGATCACTTGCCGATTGCAGGGATGTAACCGAAATAGGAAATATAACTTTCGAGCTGGTCAGCCGCGGTTATTCACGAGAAGATATAGAAAAGATATGGGCAGGTAACTTCATGAGGGTATTCAGGAAGGTTGAAAAACTTGCGGCAAAATAGCAAAAAAAGATCCCGCACTTTGCGGGATCTTTTTTTTATTCTCATGGACTCAACCTGCGGCTGTGCCAGGTGTGGGCGGAACTGCGGGAATATCAACCGTACCCATCTCAAGTGATTCGGGTCCCAGGTTCATCGACGAGTTCATCATCTCCTCCCATGTTACTTCACGGCCGGTGTATGCAGATACCCGGCCCATAAGCGCGGTCATACAGGCTTCTGATACATTCTGTGTCTCGTTGATATAGTTCCCTGTACGGATTGCCGTTACAAGATTTATTATCTCCTGGTCATAAGGACTTACAGCGACGGTACCTGTCGGTTGTCCGTCATCCCCCAAAGGATACTGGTATCCCCATATCACGTTGCCGTCATAGTCCCATATCGTGTTCTGGGCATTGGTATAACCTTTGGTCCCGAATATGATCTCGGAAACGTTATTTGCACATCCGTTGATCTGCCGGCACATACTGTGCATATGCCTGTTGTCGTCGAAGGTGAAATCAATGCTGAAGAAATCATACTGGTCACCTGTCGGCCTCCTGTGCCTGCCGCCGAAACCGACACCTTTAACCGGGTGCTTCTCAAAGAACCAGTTGACAACATCGATATTGTGAACATGCTGTTCAACAATATGGTCGCCCGAGAGCCAGCACCAGTTGACCCAGTCACGAAGCATTGCCTCCATATCGGTCCAGCCCTCCTGTCGTCTTACAAACCAGAGAGCGGACTGGTTCCAGTAACAGTTCGCTGAGACCAGATCGCCTATTGCCCCGTTCTTGACCATCTCAAATGTCTTTACATAATCACGCTGATGCCTTCTTTGTGTACCTGTTACAACATTCAGTCCGGCCGATTCGGCCATCCTTCCGGCAGCCATTACCTGGCGTATGCCAACAGGGTCGACCCCCACAGGCTTCTCGGCAAAGATATGCTTACGGTTCTGAACAGCATATTCAAAGCTTTTGGGCCTGAAATAGGGAGGTTCGCAAAGCAGTACAACATCAACATCGGTGTCGATAACCCTTCTGTAGGCATCAAAGCCGGTAAAACACCTGTCATCGGGCACATCAACGCCCCTCTTTTCCTTCAGCTCATTGCGGCATCTGTCCAGCCTGTGCTGAAACACATCGCCAAGTGCAGCTATTTCCAGGTTAGGGCCGCTGTTAAGAAAGTTCATGGCCGCACCGGTACCACGTCCTCCGCAGCCGATAACACCGGCTTTCAACACCCTGCCATCAGGTGCCTGATCGGGGAATACGGGTGCAACATATGTTGGCCTCCTGCTGCACGATGAGGCTGCAGCACCAACGCCGAGTACACCAATTGCACCTATTGCTGCAGCATCGCCAAGGAATTTGCGACGGCTTAATGATTTTTTCTGATCCATGATTATGTATTTTGATTAATATATTATAAAAAATTAAAACTATCCGGATTATTGGTCATCCGTCTCCCATTCCATGACCACCCTGAAGCCGACCTCACGGGTATCGGTATACCACCACTCACTTTTTGGTATCTGCGGATCGGTCATCTGCCATGCCGCATGCCGGGTGTGACTCCTTGCGGCTACCCTTACATCAGCTGCATCGGAGTTGAAAGAACCGCCCCTGATAACCCTTTCGGTGCCGGATGCAGGTCCTGCCGGATCCACTACGGTCCCTGACGGGTACAATGAATAGGCATCAGGCGCATACCAGTCCCCCGTAAACTCAAACACATTTCCCAGCATATGCTCAAGTCCGAATGGATTGGGCCTGACAGATCCCGGAGGCTGGGTGCGTGCTTCACTGTTCTCCCTGTAGATAACATAGGAGCTGATCACTGCAGTGTCGGGACCAAAGATCCTGTTGCGCAGACTTTCACGGGTAAACCTCCTGGGGTCTCCCTCAAAGAAATAGGGACCTTCAGTTCCGCCACGTGCAGCATACTCCCATTCGGCCTCTGTCGGCAACCTGTAGGTTCTGCCGGTCACTGCGGAGAGCCACCTGCAGTAGGTTTCTGCTGCATACCATGTCATTGTTATTGCAGGCCTGGACCCCATCCCCCATCCCTGGTCGGGCAGTCCCCACGGGGGAGTGGGTCCCGATATGGCATCAACCTCTCCGAGGTTGGTGGCGTAAATATTATCCTGCCTGCCCTCAGCTGCAGTCGCATTGTAAAAGGCAAGAAACTCATCCCAGCTCACCTGGGCACGACCCATAAAAAAAGAACTTACCTCTACATCCCTTACGGGCCCCTCGTCATCCCTCCTGTAAGATTCGTCGGGAGGGCTTCCCATTTTAAAGGTCCCGCCGGGGATGGCTGCCATCTCAAAGCTGACAGAAGTTCCCGGAATCTTTTCGGTAAAGTTCACAAAATCTTCAACCTGGGCCGGTTCGGTGAATACTTCCCTCGCAACTTCATCTGCAACCCCGAACTGAATACCCTCCTGCACAATATCGGAGTAGTGACCGGTATGGAGGTGGCAGTTGAGGCAGCTCAGATCGTCCTCATGCTGCTGATAGTAAAGATGTGCCTGCTGTCCGTCCTGCGAAAGCTGCATGGGAAAAAGATTCTGGTGGCACTTGATACACGATTCGTCATATGTGTACCTGACAGCCTTTTCAACTGTCCGCTTTGCTTCCCAGTTGATCGACTCCGGATCCTTGAACAGCCAGCCGTAAACATCATGGGCTCCGTGCTTTGCCTTGGCAAGAAGGTATTTCAGGTTGCCGGGAGGCGGAAGGTGGCACTCCGCACACTGGACATATATCCCTGAACGGTTATCGTAGTGGGATGACCTCCTCCAGGACTCCTCAGCATGCGGATGGCTGTGGCAGGCATAACAGAATTCGTTTGTGGAGGTGTAACGGACTATACGGTCACCCATAAAAAGGAACAATGCGGTAAGTATTACGGGCAGTATTATTATGTACCTGCGCCCGCGCCTGGTAGATCTGCTCTTGCTCATCAAACTAATAATATTGAAATACGGGTTACTGACCCGGTAAATAAAAAGTCAGATTTTTTAACAGAAGCAATAATACGCATATTTTTCAAAAATCCTAATGATATTATTATATATTTATCGCGGTTTTTTCCCTGCAGGATCTCATTACCGGGTCAAGTCCCGCAGCAATATCATCAGCAAGTTCTGTGACAGTTTTCCGGTCATCAGGTGCAGATACAAGGGAACGGTAAACAGCGGTCATCCTGCCGGCCCTTTCCGAATACCTGTAACACCAGTGGGCAAGAAGTCCGGTAACCGGCATGGCAACAAGGAGCGTAGCGGCAACACCCGCAGGAAGGGTTAAAAAAAGAATAATCCCTGCAATCAGGTAATTAAGGGGAACAAGAACGAAGCCAAGGACATATTTGAAGGAGCTTATGAACTGCGGGTCCTTTAACTTCATCAATGCAAGCCTTATCAATGCAAGAGGCACCAGGTGGATGACCGCTCCTGCAAGGAAAACCGGATAGCAGAGCAATCTCAGCATTCCGGCAGCCAGGATCCTTCCCCTTCCGGGCAAGCGGACTGCCGTCAGGTCAGCTCCATGCCTGTTAAGCAGTTCCAGCAGCCTGCCGCCAAGATCACGCAGCTCTTCTGCAGCCGAAGGCTCACGGTCAAAATATTCGTACATTGCCTCTGCGAAAGCTTTCTGAATTAAAAAACGGCTGCTGCATCCGGGGCCATCACCTGTCTCCTGCTTTTTAAGAGTCCCGGAACCGGTCTCCATCAATAACCGGTCAACCTCATAGTTCTTCTCATCCCTGATATTGATCACCAAATCCTGCATCCTGGCCGACAACTCATCCCTGATGGCATTGATGCCTTTTTGCGGATGTTCCCTGTAAAGGTCCATGTAACCGGAGACGGCTATCGGACTGCCGTAATTGACAACCAGCTCTTCACGAAAACGCCTGGTATCAGTAAAGTCAAGTCCCACAGGCACTATCCTTACTCCGTGCCCATTTCTGAAATCATCCATCGCCCTGAACGCTATCCGGAAGATCCCCTTTTTCAGCATACGAATCCTTTTCTGGTCACCGTGGTTTCCTTCAGGCATTATACCTATACATCCCCCGCCGGCCAGCACAGCTGACGTTTTTTCGAATGTCGCCTCATTCTGTCCCATTGACCCCACCCCATCCCTGAAACGGTAAACCGGCACGATCTTCAGGAACCGGAGTATCATGGCAGCAAACCTGTTTCTGAAAATATCAGCCCTTGCAAGGTAGACCGGCTGGTATTGATTCGTAAGCAGCACCGCCAGGGCGTCCATCAGTGCATTCCTGTGGTTTGCCGCAAAGATAAGTCCCCCGTCCCCGGGTATGTTTTCCCGGCCGTATACTTCTATCCTTCTGTAGAATATAAAAAACGCAGCCCTTGCAAGGTTTTTCAGCGCCTGGTAACCTGTTGACCACCGGCCCGTATTTTCGTGCATCTCTTTTTCCATTTGACAGGCAAGATAGCCATTATTTGAAAAATTCCAATTGTGAGGCTGCCCCCTTATGATAAGCAGAAAATCGATTTCCATCAATAATTTGTAATTTAGCCGCCTGCATAATTGTTTGAACCGGGAGCGACCTGGCATATGAGCGGTAAAACTTTCAGAGAAAAAGAAAACAACAAACTATTTGTGCTCTTTGACGGGCATTGTGTGCTGTGTTCCAGGACGGTGAATTTTATCATTCGCAGGGACAAAAAGGACCTGTTCAGATTTGCACCTTTACAGGGACCGGGAATATCGGGGAAAATACCCGGATCATGGATACCGGAAAACAATGACAGTGTAATACTGATTGAGAAAGGCAGGGTCTGGCACAGGTCTTCTGCAGTATTAAGGATAATGCGCCGGCTTCCTTACGGCTGGCCTCTTCTTTACCTGCTTATCATCATCCCGGCGCCGGTTCGTGACTTTTTTTATAAATTTGTCGCCAAAAGCAGATACAGATGGTTCGGCAGGTATGACAACTGCCTGGTGCCTGACAAAAGAATAAGAAACAAGTTTACAGAAGATATCCCTATCCAAATTGATTAATATTAAAGACCTATGCGCCTGATAAGAAATATTATAATATTAGCCCTGCTGCTAGTTTTTCCGGCAGCAGGTTTTCCCGGCACGGATAATGCCAGGCAAAAGAATGATACGAAACACACGAGCCATATTGAACACTATGCGGGCCTGAGCAAACTGACTGGTATACTGAACCCTGTCGACACCCTGCAGACCAATGACACAGTTCAGCTCAACGGCACTGTGCAACCTGGCGACACCCTGCAGGTCAATGACACCCTGCAGGTCAATGACACCTTGCAGATCAATGACACCTTGCAGATCAACGATAAGATCCCTGCAGAAGAGATTGCTCCTGATGAAGAGGTTGCTGAAGAGCCCAAACCTTCATACTGGTCCAAAGGGCTCCACACGGCTGCCAATTTTTCGCAGATATCGCTTTCAAACTGGACTGCCGGGGGGCAAAATTCGGTTTCGCTAACATCCTTCTTCAATGCCTTTATAAACTACGAAGCCCCCGATGAACGGTTTACCTGGGAAAACAGCCTGGACCTTGGATACGGTCTTATCAACCAGGAACACAGGCGAACAGTCAAAAGTGACGACAAGATCGACTTTTCCACCAAATTCGGCCGGAGAGCTTCAGAAACATGGTCATACAGCACATTGCTTAATTTCCGCACGCAGTTTGCTCCCGGGTTTAAGTCACCCGGCGACACCCTTAAAATATCAAATTTCATGGCTCCGGGATATCTCAACCTCTCTGTTGGCATGAACCACCGGCTCGATCAGTATATTACCCTGTACATGTCGCCGCTGGCCGGCAGGATAGTTTACCTCTGGGACGAGGAGCTTGACGGCTCTTTCGGCGTTGAAGCCGGAGAGAATAAAAGGTATGAGCTTGGAGGCTTTATAAGGATTCAGTTCAGGGCCAGCCTGATGGACAATATAAATGTTAACTCAAGGCTTGAGCTGTTTTCCAATTACCTTGACAAGCCAAAAAATTTTGATGTCAACGCCGAAGCCAGGATAACCATGCAGATCACCCGCTTTATTGCTGCAAATATTTTGTTGCAGGCTGTTTACAATGAAAATGCCAGGGTAAGGCTGGCAGACGGCACCGAACTGGGACCGAGACTGCAGCTCAAACAGGTATTCGGGCTGGGCTTGTCATACAGACTCTGATATCTGCTAACGCCACAAATATGTGCCTGTTCTTATCCCCGAAAGGGGGGAAATTCTTAATTTCTGCCGGACTTGCAATCATTGTTGTTGCAAGAGCCTTTGCTTCGGCCGACACCATTCCTGCCAATACCACAGACCGGAAAAGGTTATGCATTACTCTTTCAGCCACTGCCGTCGCATGGGGAGGCGGGATGTTACTGCTGAACGAAGCATGGTACAAAAACTACCCCAGATCATCGTTCCACTTCTATAATGATATGGGACAGTGGTACGACATGGATAAGACCGGCCACCTTTTCTCTTCCTATACCTTAAGCCTTGCAGGTATGCACCTGATGAAACAGACCGGCATGGAAAGCCGGAAGGCGGCATGGATCGGGGGGCTATACGGGCCTGTTTTTCTTTCAACAATTGAGATACTTGACGGATTCTCAGAGGAGTGGGGATTTTCGGTGCCCGACATGGCCTTCAACATTGCGGGCTCGGCCATAGCGGTATCACAGGAGCTTTTGTTTGGCCGCCAGGTTGCAAGAATAAAGTATTCCTACCGTGATAGCGGACTGGCTCACTACCGTCCCGATGCACTCGGCAGCAATCTACCCGAAAGGATGCTTAAAGATTATAACGGGCAAACACACTGGCTTTCGGTCAGTCCCGGCCGGTTTCCGGGAGAGGGTGCACCTATACCCCCGTGGCTGGCTATATCAATTGGATACGGTGCACACGGATTGCTCGGAGGCAGTTCAAACCCGCCAGAACATGACGGCCGCGAACTGCCGCATTATGAACGTTACAGGAGGTTTTTCATCTCTCCTGACCTGGATCTTTCTGAGATTGAAACCGGATCGGAGATCATTAACAGGGTGCTGCGGCTGCTTAATTTCCTGAAGGTGCCTGCCCCGGCTGTTGAGTTCAACAGGGTTGACGGGATAAGGTTTCATATCCTGTTTTTTTGAATCGGTCAGTCGTTGCCGGAAAGCCTGTCAAGTATCCTCCTCTCCTTCTTGGTGGGCCGGCCTGCGCCCCTGTCGCGGCGCACAAACATCACGAGATTGCGGTGACCGGCCTTCTCTTTTTCTTCCTCCGGAGTCAGATCCTCCAGGTAGTTGGCGACCAGCCTGGCCGGCTGCCTCTTCCCGACCGTCTGCAACACCCTGTAGGTATACACTGATGGCGGGCGCCTGAGGTTAATTTTGTCTCCCTCCTTTACTGAACGGGATGGTTTAACCGGAACATCCCCTATTTTGACACGTCCCGTTCGGCAGGCCTCGGTTGCAAGGCTCCGCGTCTTGAAAAGCCTTACCGCCCAGAGCCACTTATCGATCCTTACTTCGTCGTTCTCATCTTCACTTTTTCCCATAACCGTTCAACATTTGCCTTCAGGACCAGCCGGAACAAGCTGTAATTCCCCTACCTGTTATTGTACAGGTTCATTGTCCGTTCAATGCCTGCTGTTACAAAGCTGTGGACCGCATCAATAACCTTCTCAACCCTTGCAGGGAGTATTTCCTGCTCCTGATCATCCATTTCTCCAAGAACATAGTCCACCTGTGATCCTCTGCCGTACTCTCCGCCTATCCCGAATCTCAACCTCGGATAATCCTGCCTGCCGAGAACCTGGTTTATGTTGTAAAGACCGTTATGGCCGCCGTCACCTCCTTTTGCCCTTATCCTTATAGTTCCAAAAGGAAGTGCAAGGTCATCAACAATAACGAACATGTTCTCAACGGGAATTTTCTCTTTCTGCAGCCAGTAATTAACTGCGCGGCCGCTGAGGTTCATATAGGTGGTCGGTTTAAGAAGTACGCAGGTCCGTGCCCTGTACCTGTATCCGGCAACAAAGCCATAACGGCGGTCCTCAAAAGAAATATTGGACACCCCTGCAAGAGTGTCCAATACCATAAACCCTATGTTATGCCTTGTATTGGCATACTTTTCGCCAAAGTTTCCTAGTCCGGCAATGAGATACTTCATAGGCACCGGTTAAAATTCAGCTTATCAACTATCAACCTGGCCTTCTGCACCAGAACCTTCCTGTTTTTCACCTTCCGGCTTATCTCCTTCGCCTTCGCCCTCTCCTTCGACAGCTTCTTCGCCTTCAGCCTCCTCTTCTTCATCCGTCAAACCACGTGCAGCTCTTGTAAGCTTGACTGATGCTATCACAAGGTTTGGAAAATCAAGCAATTCCAATCCTTCAAATTCAAGTTCACCCACTTTAACCGACTTGCCCAGCCCTATGTTGGTAACATCAACATTCAGAATGTCGGGCATGTCTTTTGGAAGGCCCCTTACCCTTAGCCTGCGGGCCTCAAGAGCAAGCTTCCCCCCATGCTTTACACCTTCAGGCACTCCATGCAGCTGAACAGGCACATCTATTGAAACGGGCCTGTCTTCAAATACCTGGAAAAAATCCATATGCAGAATCCGGTCTGTTACCGGATGAAACTGAATATCCTGAAGAACCGCATCATAAACCTTTCCCTCAATGTCAAGCTTCAGCAGAAAAACCTTGGGGCTGTAAACCAGGTGCCTGAAATCATTCTCGGGTGCGGTAAAATGGATGTTTTCACCTCCCCCGTAAAGCACACAGGGCACACCACCCTGTTTTCTGAGCTTTCTGGAATCCTTCTTGCCTACCGACTCGCGCAGGCTGCACTTAATCTCTAACAACTTCATCAATGAAAATTTAACTATTAATAATGGGTGCTACTTAGTTCCGGATTAAGAGAAAAACATCGCGGACCTCCATCACACCATTGCCTGTAAATTTTGAGGTGCAAATATAGTAAACTTAGACAATAAAAGTGGAACTGATTGACTGGTAATTGTAAACTTTGCCAATAACCTCGGCAAACAGGTCGGCCACGGTAAGGACCGTAATCTTGTCAGATTTTTGTTTCAACGGTATTGTATCCGTCACAACAACCTCGCGTAGAGAAGACTTTTCAATTTTTTCAATCGCCTGCCCTGACAGAACCGGATGTGTTGAAACTGCCCGCACCGAACTGGCTCCTTTCTGCATCATCAGGTCGGCAGCCAGAAGCAATGTGCCGGCCGTATCGATCATGTCATCAACTATCACCACGTTCTTCCCCTCCACATCACCTATTATGGTAATCTCATCAACGAAGTTGGCCTTTTTCCTGAGCTTGTAGCAGATGACCATTTCTGAATTAAGAAAACGTGAATAGGCATTTGCCCGCTTGGTTCCTCCCATATCGGGAGCCGCTATCGCCAGGTTGTCCAGTTGCATTTTCTTAATGTAGGGAACAAATATGGCTGAAGCATAAAGGTGGTCGACTGGCACGTCGAAGAACCCCTGTATCTGGTCTGCATGCAGATCCATGGTCATTATCCTTGAGACTCCGGCCTTGGAGAGAAGGTCGGCCACCAGTTTTGCCCCGATCGATACTCTCGGCTTATCTTTCCTGTCCTGCCGGGCAAAACCGAGGTAGGGAATTACCGCAACAACCTTGTAGGCAGAAGCCCTTTTCGCAGCATCTATCATGAGCAGCAGCTCAAAAAGATTTTCAGTCGGCGGGAAAGTGGATTGAACGATGAAGACCACACAACCTCTTACCGATTCATCAAAACATGGCTGAAATTCACCGTCGCTGAACTGGATCACGGAAGACTTACCGAGTTCCATGCCGTAGCTCTTGGCAATTTTGTCGGCAAGATACATTGAAGACTTGCCTGAAAAGAATTTGATCGGAGCTTTATGGGTCATTTTGGCTATGATTATTATTACGATATCAGGGTTGCAAAAATAAATATTATAAGCAAATATTTCTAATTTCCGATGGCAGCATAATTATAGTTCCCATTTTCAATATATCCAAGGATCTCCTCCCGCCCCCTGTAGTCGTTCACAGACGCACAAAACCAGGGCGGAGGTGTTTCCCACTCCTGTTCCAGGCGTTTCAGATAAACATCTACATTTCTCTGCAGGAGCGCGGGCGACAATTTGTCGCTTTTCGTGAATACAATAGCAAAGGGGACCCCGTTATAACCGAGTGAATTAATGAAATTCAAATCTGATACCTGCGGCTCATGCCTGGAATCAACAAGGACAAACAGCGACACAAGGTTTTCACGCACTCTTATATAACTCTCTATCAGCCTGCCGAAACCCTTTCTTTCACTGCGTGAAGTCCGCGCATAACCGTACCCCGGCAGGTCGGCCAGGTACCACTGGTCATTGATCAGGAAATGATTCACAAGCTTTGTCTTTCCTGGAGTTGAGGAGGTCTTTGCCAGCCTTTTGTGACCTGTGAGCATATTTATCAGCGAGGATTTACCGACATTTGACCTGCCGGTAAAAGCATATTCGGGTATGTCCGGTGGAGGAAACTGACCGGCAGCGGCCGAGCTTTTGACAAATTCTGCACTTTTTATAACCATTGGCGGATTATCAGCGTTAATTTTTTATGTACACTTCAAGTATCTCTGTAATTGCACTGGTTTCAAGCACCACCTCATCAAGAACGGCAGGTATCAGCACTGTTTCTCCCCCCGAAACCGCAACTCTATCCTTTCCGCCATTATATATAATATTATACCCACCCTTTGTGCATATATGAATTACAAATGAATCGGCAAGGCTGTAATCACGCGGGAGTCTCCGTCTGAACAAGAGGCGCTGTGTCGTGAACCACTGGCAGTCAGCCAGCAATACAGGCACATCCTCCCGGCCGGAAACAACTGTCTTGTAATCATTATGACATGTATAGTCGATCGCATCAAGCGCAAGATCGACATGAAGCTCCCGGGACTTTCCTTCAGAATCAACCCTGTCCCAGTCATATACCCTGTAGGTAATATCGGAGGACTGCTGTATCTCGGCAAGTACTATCCCCTTGCCAATTGCATGAATTCTACCGGCAGGCATAAAGAAAACATCCCCAGGAACCACCTTTTCAAAGTTAAGCAATTCAGGTAAGTTACCGCTATTTAATTTCTCCTGGAAAATGCCGCGGCTCACCTCTCTGCTGAACCCTGAGATCAATTCAGCACCCGGCTCAGCATCGAGCACATACCACATTTCAGTTTTACCCCTTCCGTTGTGACGGGTCCCGGCAAGTTCATCATCTGGGTGCACCTGTATGGAAAGGTTTTCATTGGCATCAATAAGCTTGATCAACAGCGGGAATTCAATTCCATAACGGTCGAAAACCTTTTCTCCGACAAGATCACCCATGTAAACCTCTGTCAGCTCCTCAATGGAATTACCCTGTAAAAAGCCATTGGCTGCAACTGACAATTTGCCAGGGTAACCAGAAATCTCCCAGCTTTCACCAATTCTGGCCTCCGGAGGGAAACTCTTGTTGTATTTCTTTTGCAGTTTGTCTCCTCCCCAGATCATTTCCCTGGGTATCGGGGTGAATTTAAGCGGGTACAATGCTCGCATTAGGCTCTCGTTTTAAGTTTCACCTCCGGCCGGCCATTATGACCGACGTAAAGTTTATGGTTTTAAAATTAATTATATTTTTGAAGAAAAAAGAAATATGCTGATTGTCGGTATTGCAGGAGGGTCAGGTTCAGGAAAAACAACTGTTGTCAGGAAGGTTATGTCAAGCCTGCCTGAGAACAAAGTGGTGCTGATACCCCAGGACTCCTATTATCGTGACAATTCACATCTGCCGCCCGCCGAAAGGCAGAAGATAAATTTTGACCACCCGAGGGCTCTTGAATTCAGTCTGCTGATCAGGCATGTAAAAATGCTACGCGAGGGCAAGGCAATACAACAGCCCGTATATTCCTACCTTACATGCACCCGATCGGAAGAGACCATGGAGATCATGCCGAAACAGGTAGTAATAATAGAGGGTATCCTTATTCTTACAAGCCGCCTGCTCAGAGAGCTAATGGACATAAAAGTATTTGTCGACGCCGATGCCGATGACAGGCTTTCCAGGGTGATATCAAGAGATATCAGCGAGCGGGGCAGGTCTGTTACCGCAGTACTCGACCGGTACAATAAAACGGTTAAACCAATGCACCTTCAGTTTATCGAACCCACAAAAAGATATGCAGATATCATTATTCCGCAGGGCGGAAACAACAAGGTGGGGATCAATATCCTTACCGAAATTATAAGAAGCAGCCTGAACAACCGCAAAACGCGATAATAATTATTCACGACTTCAGACTGCTGTGAATTCCAGCACTGCCTCAACAAATGCAGCGGGTTGTTCAGCATGCAGCCAATGCCCTGCACCGTTTATGGTAACAATTTTAGCTGAAGGAAAGATCCTTTCAATGACCTCAATATCCTCATCAAGAACATACGCCGACTTACCGCCCCTGATAAAAAGGACAGGAAACCCGGTGAGGGGAAACTCCGGATCAAAGCAATCGGAGTTAACCCCGTCCATTATATTATCAAGCTCCTTTATAAGCACGTCCAGGTTCAGAGTCCACCGGTAACTACCGTCATCACCCCTGTCAAGGTTTTTCATGAGGAATCCTCTTATCCTGGCAGATTTAATGGTGGCCTGCAGCATATCATCAACATCCCTGCGCGTTCCTGCAGAAGAAACATCTGCCTTCTTCATCGCCTGCAGGATATCATGATGATTTAGCGGTTCTTCCCTGTAGAGGTCTTTGTAGGACTTGGGTGCAATATCTGCTACGATCAGCTTCTCAATACGGTCGGGATGATGCTGTGCAAAACACATGGCAGCCTTGCCGCCCATGGAATGCCCGATAATGACCGGCTTCTCAATGCCGGCATCATCAATGAATTCCAGGATATCATTTCTGATCATCTCATAAGTGTGGTTCCTATCATGCGGTGATCTTCCGTGGTTTCTGAGATCGGGCAGCCAGACCTCAAAATGGCCGGACAGCGATTTGGCAACACTCATCCAGTTATCTGACGAACCGTAAAGGCCGTGTAAAATTATCAATGGCCTACCCGACCCTGTTTTTCTGTAAAACAGCTTCATGATACAAGATATAATTATTACCCGGTCATATGCTGCCGGATCGTGCACCCTTAAGCTCAAGTTGCCGAAGGTACATCTGGATCACATTTTCAAGTCCGAAATAAATAGCATCGGAGATGAGGGCGTGGCCGATCGAGACTTCCAGGAGTCCCGGCACCCTGCCGGCAAAATAGCCTAAATTTTCAAGGTTCAGGTCATGCCCGGCATTAATACCCAGCCCGGCTTCACCGGCCATTTTTGCAGCAGCTGTAAAGGGCTCTGCCGCCCCAGCTGGATCTGCCGGGAAATGCCGTGCATAGGGTTCGGTGTAAAGCTCGATCCTGTCGGTGCCAGTCAGTGCCGCATGTTCAATATGGTTCAGATCGGTGCCGGTAAAGATCGATGTCCTTATACCATGTTCATGAAACCTTGCAATAACCTCGGTAAGGAAGCCCCTCTGCGAGATGGTATCCCATCCCTCACTCGAGGTAATAGCATCGGGAGGGTCAGGCACCAGCGTTACCTGGTGAGGCATTACTGATAAGACAAGCTGAATAAAAGATTCAGACGGGTATCCCTCTATATTGAACTCGGTAGTGATCAGAGGCCTGATATCACGAACATCCTGGTACCTTATGTGCCGCTCATCGGGGCGCGGATGCACCGTTATACCATGTGCCCCGAAGTCCTGGCAATCCACCGCCGCTTTAATCACATCAGGTATATTTCCGCCCCTGGCATTCCTCAATGTGGCAATTTTGTTTATATTTACGCTTAATCGGGTCATGGCACGTTGTTTGTTCATACAGAACACAAAATTAGTGCTAATTTACAACAAATAAAACCGGATATGCTAGCCAGGGAACTTGTATCAGATGTTATTCCGGCACTCCGAACCTCCGACACCGGAGCCCGTGCACTCAGCTGGATGGAAATATTCCGGATATCCCATCTTCCCATTGTCAATAACCAGGAGTTTCTCGGACTTATCTCAGATACCGACATATACGACCTTGGCATGACCGACGAACCTATCGGAAATCACAAGCTGTCGCTGTTCAGTCCCTTTGTGTATGATCACCAGCATATTTACGAAGTGATTGAGATTGCCTCCCGCCTCAGGCTGACTGTCATACCGGTTCTTGATGAAAAGAAGAGCTATACAGGACTGATCGGACAGAATGACCTGCTGGCCCATTTTGCAACTCTTACAGCTGTCAGTGAACCCGGAGGGCTTATAGTGCTGGAGATGAACCACCACGACTACTCAATAAGCCAGATAGGCCAGATCATTGAAAGCAACAACGCCAGGATACTTAGCCTCTATACGCGGAATACGGAAGACAGCACCCTTATGGAAGTAACGATCAAGATCAACCGAACCGACCTTACACCTGTCATCAGGACATTCCAGAGGTATGACTATAACATCAAGGCATCATATATGGATGACGAAAACCTTGACGGTTTTTACAAAAACAGGTATGAACAGTTCATGCGTTATCTGAACGTTTAATAATACTCAGTCAATGCAGATATCTGTATACGGACGGCAGTTCAACCCTCATTTCAATGATTACGCGAAGAGGTTGTTTACAAAGCTCCGGGAGAACAGACTCCGTATATCCTTATATGAACCTTTCTACGATTTCCTCGTCAGGAAAGCAGGTATTGACCCTGAGCCGGAAGCCATTTTTAATTCACATGATGATCTTGACAGGTCAAGTGATTTTATCTTCGCAATCGGCGGTGACGGAACAATTCTGGAGACCATAACGTTGGTAAGGGATTCAGGTATTCCGGTACTCGGGTTCAACAGCGGCAAACTGGGATTCCTTGCAAATATCTCAGGGGATGATATTGATAAAGCAATAGGGGCGGTAATGACAGGCAACTATACCACCGAAAAAAGAAGCCTGCTTCAGTTGCAAAGCCCCGAAAAGTTATTCAGCGTATTTGACTGCGCACTCAATGAGTTCACCATCCAGAAAAAAGATTCAACCATGATAACGATCCAGGCCTGGCTGAACGATCATTTCCTGAATTCCTACTGGGCAGACGGACTTATCATCTCAACACCGACAGGATCAACGGCATATTCATTAAGCGCAGGGGGACCATTGCTGACCCCTGATACCGGCGCCATTATTATTTCACCTATTGCCCCGCATAATCTTACCGTGAGGCCGATTGTAGTTCCCGATAACAACACAATAAGGCTCAGGGTAACCGGAAACAGACCGGAGTTCCTGCTTTCGATGGATTCCAGGAGCAGACTGGTAGCAATGGAGACTGAAATTGTTATCAGGAAACCGGATTACTATATCAACCTGATCAGACTCAACAGCCAGGATTTCTACACTACGCTTCGAAATAAACTTATGTGGGGAGCTGATAAAAGGAACTGAAACAGATGACTAAATTCGCCTTTATTACCCGGTTGCCGGCAATAATTAAGACCCCACTAATGTTTTATTACCACTTATTTTCATTAAATTTGCAGTCCTAAAAAACAGAAGATGCGCATCGGTATCCTGGTCACCCTTCTATTTCCGGTTATCCTGGCATTGCCTGCAGAGGGACAGAGCTGGCGGTCCCTGCCCTATGAGCTCTACGCGGGTATCGGCCCGGCAAACTACTTTGGAGATATCGGGGGGACAGCAGATGAGAATAACTGGTTCGGATTAAAAGACCTGGATCTGTTAAGGAGCAGACCGGGTTTCATCGCCGGACTCAGGTACATCCCGGGCAACTATTTTGGCATAAACGGAAGTGCTGCACTGGGATGGCTGAGCGGTGACGATGCAGGTGGAAGGAACGAAGCAAGGGGGTATGTTTTCAACACGACATTCCTTGAGCTGGCTGCCCGGGGTGAGTTCTTCCCCGTAAAGGACCTGAGGTTTCTCAGGGGAGTAGACAGAAGGGGGCTGGTCAGGAACTATGGAACCATCTCTTTTTATCTTTTCGGCGGAGCCGGGGCAATAGTCTATTATGTAATACCTAATGAAAGTCTCAAAAACAGAAGGGAAAGGGACAACATTGACCACGGGATGGTCACGATGGTGCTGCCGGCCGGAATCGGTGCAAAACTTGGCATCAGCAATCATATGGATATAGGTTTTGAGATAGGGGGACGCTATTCACTGAATGATTACCTTGACGGCTTTACAAGTCCCACTGCGACCGCAAATGATATATATTACCTGACAACTGTACAGATTATCTACAGGCTGACCGGACTGAGGCCGGAATAATTATAAATATTAAAGGAAATTATGATCAGAGCCGCTGCAATTTGTTTAATGCTGACACTTTTCGCCGGCAAGGGTTATTCCTCCGACGAGCTGGATGCCGGAATATTTGCAGGCACTTCCTATTACAGGGGCAACCTGAACCCGTCCCTTCATTTTCACAGGCCTTCACCTGCATTCGGAGCACTGATGAGATACAATTTCAATGAACACTATGCCCTCAAAATGGGTTTTAATTTCGGGCAGATCAGTGCAGAGGACACTGATTTTGAATATCCGCTAAACCAGGCAAGACAAGCCGGGTTTGTTAACAATTTTTATGATTTCTCACTTACCGGTGAGTTCAATTTCATGCCTTTCAAGGTTACCATATTCAGTAAACCAATAAGCACATATATTACAGCAGGTATAGCCTATACATTCGTTCCTGATGGAGATGGCCCGGCATCCACATACCTTAACCTGCCTTTCGGCGGAGGTGTAAAATACGGGATCAGCAGGAGGATTACAATCGGATTGGAATGGATTTTGAAGAAGAACTTCAGGGATGATATTGACGGAGTTAAAAGTTTCGGACAATTTGATTCTCCGTCTTTTATTCATAACAATGATTGGGTATCTTTGGCCGGATTTTTCGTTACTATAAAACCCTTTGAGCGCAGGGGCGACTGCCCGGTATACTGGTACTAAGCTTCAGTTTTATGACAGGAATTAAGGATAAAATAGACAAGAACAAGCTCCCGCGCCATATTGCCATTATCATGGACGGAAACGGCAGATGGGCCAAAGAGAGGGGCTCCCACAGGATATTCGGGCACCAGAACGGCGTCACTGCCGTTAAACAGGCCGTTGAGGGAGCCGGCGAGCTTGGCGTGGAATATCTGACGCTGTATGCATTTTCCAAGGAAAACTGGTGCCGGCCCCAGGAAGAGATAGATGCCCTGCTGGACCTTATGGTATCATCAATTAATTCTGAAAGCGAGGCACTAATTGAGAACAATGTCCGTTTATTGGTTATCGGCGACATGGATAACCTGCCGCCGGCAATTGTTGACAGGCTTATTGACGTAATTAACAAGACAAAAGAAAACACCGGGCTGACACTTATTGTCGCGCTGAGTTACAGTGCACGGTGGGAGATTGCAAGGGCAGCAAGGCTTATTGCAGAAGATGTCAGATCGGGCAGAATAGCCGGGAGTGATATTGATGAAGAAAAATTTGCCTGTTACCTTGCCACGGCAGACATACCTGATCCCGAACTTCTTATCAGAACAAGCGGGGAGTACCGGCTCAGTAATTTTATGCTATGGCAGCTTGCATATGCTGAAATGTATTTTACGCCCACTTTGTGGCCCGATTTCCGGAAAAAGCATTTGTACGGCGCAATTGCTGATTTTCAGAAAAGAGAGAGAAGGTTTGGTAAAACAAGCGAACAATTAAACTGCGATTGATTTATGCTGGCAAAAAAATTAACGTCTTTTGTTTTCTTCATGCTTGCCCTGGTTTGTATGCTACCCGACGGTAAAGCACAGACAGACTACCCGGCCTTGCCGGTTATGGATTACTCCAGGGCCAGGGAATATGTAATAAGGGAAGTTACAGTATCCGGAATTCAGCATCTTGACCCGGGTGTTGTAGTAAATGCATCCGGCCTGACAAGGGGCAGAAGGATCACTGTACCAGGAGATGACATAGCTGAGGCGATCCGAAAATTATGGGATCAAAGGCTTTTCTCAGATGTAAGGATAACTACCACCCGGATTGAAGGCACTGAGATAGACCTCAATATATGGCTCCAGGAGCCACCCCGGTTGTCGGCCCTGAATATCGAGGGGCTTAGAAGAAGCGAACTGAGGGATATTGAAGACAAGATAAGATTGAGGACCGGCAGGCTCGTTGACGAAAATACGCTCAACAACACCAGGGATATTATTCAAAAGCACTTTGTCGAGAAAGGGTTCCTCAATACCGAGGTTGATATCAGGATGGAGGATGACCCGGTACAACCCAACAGGGTAATACTGTACATTGATGTCGATAAAAATGAGAGGGTCAGGATTTCCGACATCTATTTCATTGGCAATGAGAATTTCACCGACCGCCGGCTCAGAAGGGTCATGAAGAATACAAACAAGCGAAACCTTAACATCTTCAGAACCTCAAAGCTGGTAGCAGAAGACTACAGGGAAGATAAACAGAACCTGATTTCATTCTACAACGAACACGGATTCAGAGATGCCGTCGTAGTTTCAGATACCATTTACCATACCGAGGAGAACAGGATCAATGTCGGGATAGAAATTGAGGAGGGGATCCAATACTATTTCAGGGATATTACATGGGTGGGCAACACCAAGTACCCTGCCGAATTTCTTACCGCCGTGCTCGGCATTGAAAAAGGAGAGGTGTACGACCAGACAAAGCTCTATAACAGGCTGCGGCTGGATGATGATGCTGTAAGTTCCATTTATCTTGATGATGGTTACCTGTTCTTTCAGATCAATCCGGTTGAACTCCGGATCGATAATGATTCTATCGACCTGGAAATGCGCATACGCGAGGGAGACCAGGCAAGGATAAACCGGGTGCTTATATCAGGGAACACGAAGACCAACGAGCATGTGATAAGACGGGAGATAAGAACCAAGCCCGGGCAGCTTTTCAGTAAGACCAACCTTATGCGTTCGCACAGGGAAATATCCAGTCTGGGGCATTTTGATCCGGAAAGGCTGGAAATAAACCCTTTGCCCAATCCGAATGACGGAACAGTTGACATAGAATATGTTGTAGAGGAGAGGGCAAATGACCAGCTTGAGATTTCAGGCGGCTGGGGCGCCGGCATGCTGATAGGGACCATCGGTGTTCGCTTCAATAATTTCTCTACAAGAAATATCTTTAACAGGGAGGCTTGGAGGCCTCTTCCCTCAGGTGACGGACAGACACTGAGCATCCGGGCCCAGTCCAACGGCAGCTACTACCAGGCATACAACCTGACCTTTGTCGAGCCATATGTTGGAGGCACCAGGCCCAACTCACTCTCCTTCTCGGTCTATCACACCATCCAGACCAACAGGTATAACCGCAGGGTACAGGACTGGTCATCCATAAAGATCTCCGGGGCTTCGCTGGGTATGGGAAGAAGGCTGGACTGGCCCGATGATTTCTTCACACTTTACAACGAGATCAGCTATCAGAATTATGAACTGGATGACTGGTTCGGCCAGTTCCTGTTCCAGGACGGGAGTTCAAACAACTTAAGTGTAAGAACATCCTTCGGGAGAAACTCAGTTGACCAGCCGATATATCCGCGCCGTGGTAATTCCTTCAACCTTTCACTCCAGATAACTCCGCCATATTCACTTCTGAGTGACAAGGATTTTTCCTCTATGCCGGCCAGCGAAAAATACAAGTGGATAGAGTACCATAAATGGACATTCAGGAGCAACTGGTACACAGCACTGACCGGGAACCTCGTCCTTAGCGCCGGTGCCCAGTTCGGGATCCTGGGTTATTTCAACAGCGACATTGGCCCGTCACCCTTTGAGAGTTTTGATCTGGGCGGTGACGGCATGTCCGGGTATAACCTCTACGGCAGGGAGACTATCGGACTGAGAGGTTATGAAAATGGCTCACTGACTCCGATAGTAAGGGGACACAAGGCAGGTAACATCTACAACAAGTTCACCATGGAGCTGAGGTATCCTGTCTCAACAAATCCCAACGCATTCATATACCCTCTTATCTTCGTTGAGGCGGGCAATGCCTGGTATGATTTCAAGGAGTTCAATCCGTTTGCGGTCAAGCGTTCGGCAGGTGTCGGACTCAGAGCCTTCCTCCCGATGTTCGGTCTGCTTGGTATTGACTGGGCCTACGGGTTTGACCAGATACCCGGCAGGCCGGGTGCGAGTGGCAGTCAGTTCCATTTCGTTCTGGGACAGCAATTCTAATAACCATTTAACCTTATACTCATGGACAGTAAGCAAAAAATCATCGATACCAGCAAAACTATTGCAGGTAAACGGGCAATTACCGGTTTCACAATCCGGCTGGCCCTAATGGCGCTGATGCTGGTTGTTACAGCGCATATAGCTTCAGCACAGCGATTCGCATGGGTTGACAGTGAATATATTCTCAGCAATATACCCGAATACAGGGCAGCACAGGAGCAGCTGGAAAAACTTTCAGCCGAGTGGCAGAAAGAGATAGAGGAGAGATACCAGCAGGTTGAAGCCCTCTACAGAACCTACCAGAATGACAGGGTGCTTATGAGCGAAGAGATGAGGAGAAAAAGAGAAGACGAGATAGTCAACATGGAGGCTGCGGCTGCCGATCTTCAGAGAAAATACTTCGGTCCGGAAGGAGAGCTATTCAACAGCCAGGAGGAATTAATAAGACCAATTCAGGACAGGATATACAAAGCCGTGGAGAAAATGGCACAGGATGGTAACTACGCGGTGATATTCGATACCGCCAACTCACCTACCATGCTCTATACAAATCCCCGCAACGATCTCAGTGATGATATCCTGAGAATGCTGGGCTACCGGAACTGAGATGGGGATTCGTAAAAACAAAGCATGGGGGTTCCATAAGTTCAAGGCACTGAATACCGTTAGCATACCAAACATAATTCATTGATTATTAACTTCATTAACCTACTCTACACAGATGAAACTTTTACTAAAGGCAATACTTGTCACCACACTGCTGGCTGCCGGACCAATGGCAACCGCCCAGAACGTTAAGTTCGGACATATTAACTCATCACAGTTGCTCAGGATCATGCCCGAAAGGGAGGCTGCCCAGAGACAACTCGAACGTGAAGCCAGAAGCCTTGGTGAAGAGCTGGAGAAACTCCAGGTCGAATACAACAATAAACTCCAGAATTACATTGAAGCACAGGATACCCTTACTAATGTGGTAAGACAACTTCGTGAACGTGAACTGAGAGAACTTCAGAACAGAATTCAGGAGTTCCAGGCAGGAGCGCAGGAAGACCTTCAGATGAGGGAAATGGAGCTGATCCAGCCTATCTTTGAAAAGATAGAGAAAGCCATATCAGAAGTTGCACGGGAAAGAGGATATATTTACGTATTTGACATAGATGCCAACGCCATTCTTTACTTCAGCGACGATAGCGAAGATATCCTTCCCTACGTAAGGGAAAAGATGGGGCTGTAGCAGCTATGACCAGACTGAATACCGGTCCCATAGGCATATTTGATTCGGGGGTTGGGGGACTTACGGTGGCAGCGGCCGTAAAGCAGATCCTGCCTGAGGAGACGATAATCTATTTCGGCGATACCGCTCACCTTCCTTACGGGGACAAATCGTCTGAGGCAATCTTGCATTACAGCAAAAAAATAAGCGATTTTCTTCTGGGACACAACTGCCGGGTCATACTGGCGGCATGCAATACGGTTTCGGCTACGGTATGGAGTGAACTGGAAAGCTATATTGGTGAGCGTGCAATTGCAGTGAATGTGATCGATCCCGTTGCAAACAGGCTTGCAAACACGTTATCAGGATCTACCGTAGGCGTAATAGGAACGAAGAACACTGTAAATTCGGGAGCCTACCCCGAAAAGATCAATAAGGTACGCGGGGATGTAAGGGTCCGCTCCCTGGCAACCCCCCTGCTGGTTCCCATGATAGAGGAGGGATTCGTGTATGATGACATAAGCAATGCGATAATCAGGACCTACCTCTCCGATTCACGCCTCAAGGGGATCGACACCCTGATACTCGGTTGCACCCATTACCCCATAATCAGGAACCAGATCAGGAAATTCTACGATTTCAAGGTTGATGTGATCGATTCGGCAATGATGGTTGCCGAAGAGCTCAGGGACCTGATCGAAAAAAATGAAGCACACATGAACGGGCAAGCCGGCTGCACCGGAGCAGCCAGCCGGGAATGCGGCGATGTGCGGCAGGGCAACACAAATGATGCCGGCGATTTTCGGCATGGCAATACAAAGGATGGCGGCGATGTGCGGCAGGGTGATCCGGTAACCGGCGACAGGTTCTTCGTGTCAGACCACACCGAATACTTTTCGAGAATTGCGGCGATATTCTTTGAAAAGGAGATCGCACTTGAGAAGCACGACCTCTGGAAATAGATCACTCCCGGTACCAATCGGCATATCGCAGATAGTTCCCGGAGTGTCTTTCTACCATTTCGGCAATCTGTTGCCTCTCAATTTCCTTGATGCGGCGGGCAGGCACCCCTCCGTAAATAGTGCCCGATTCAACCCTGGTCTTTTCAAGCACCACGGCTCCGGCAGCTATGATCGCATCCGGCTCAACAACCACGTCGTCCATTAAAACAGCACCCATCCCGACCAGTACATTATCTCCTATATGGGCACCGTGAACAATCACATTGTGACCGATCGATACATTGTTGCCAATAACAATGGTTGTCTTTTCAAAGGTGCAGTGCATTACTGAATTGTCCTGTACGTTTACCCTGTTGCCGATCCGTATTGAGTTTACATCTCCCCTGATTACTACGCCGAACCATATGCTGCATTCATCTCCGGCAACAACATCACCAATAACCGTGGAATTATCAGCCAGGTAACAATTACTGCCGAAACGGGGTGTGAACCCCCTTACTGTTTTAATTAGCGCCATACCTTTTTTTATGCAAATCTGATAAATTTTAACCTGTCTGCCATCCAATTCATGCTGTAAAACATCCACATCCAATGATGATTTTAATCATATCAGTTTGTATGCCGTTGTATTACAATCTCTTGATGGCTTGCGCCGGGGACCCGAAAGGCCAAAAAAAAATATAATTCATAACCTCATAATAGAGAAAATAGTATTTTTGCATAAAAGATATATCCGTTTATTACCAAATATTTATCGCCTTTATTTAACAATAAGGTTCAGGTTTCCAGTATTTCCTAATTTCAATACCGCATAATGACTAAAAAGGCAACTTTCAAGAACAGGGAATCGGTCGTAATAAAGTTCGTTGGCGACTCGGGTGACGGTATGCAGCTTGCAGGCACCCTTTTCTCAGATACCGCTGCAGTATTTGGAAATGATCTTTTTACGTTTCCCGATTACCCCGCCGAGATAAGGGCGCCTCACAATACCCTGGCAGGCGTATCAGGTTTCCAGGTTCAGATAGGGAGCGAAAAGATCTTTTCACCCGGTGATTTATGCGACATCCTTGTTGCGATGAACCCGGCATCATTAAAAACAAATCTTAAATGGGTAAGGGCTGGTGGCATCATAGTGACCGATGCCGATGCATTCAACGAAAAGGCCCTTGAGAAATCAGGATATGAATCAAATCCGCTTGAAGACGGCAGTCTCGATGTATACAGACTGATCAAGGCCCCGGTATCAAGCATGACCAGGAGCAGCCTTTCACACCTTAAGGTGAGCGCCCGTATGGCTGAACGAAGCAGGAACATGATGGCACTGGGCATCGTCTCATTTCTGCTTAACCAGGATCTGGATGCAACTTTCAAGTTTCTTGAAGACAAATTCGGATCCAAACAACAGGTGCTTGAGTTAAACAAAACCGCCCTTTCAGCCGGCTACAATTTTGCCGAGACAATAGAGGCAATCGGCACAACATACAAAGTACCCAAAGCATCACTGAAGAAAGGAACATACCGCAATATCTCAGGTAATGTGGCAACGGCCTGGGGTTTTCTTGCAGCTTCAGAACGTTCGGGACGACCACTCTTTCTGGGATCATACCCCATTACCCCGGCCACTGAAATACTTATTGAGCTTTCACAGCAGAAGGCCCTTGGCGTAAAGGTGTTCCAGGCTGAAGATGAGATAGCAGGTATCTGTTCCGCTATCGGTGCAAGTTATACAGGCTCCCTTGCCATCACAACGACATCGGGACCCGGACTCTCTCTTAAGTCAGAGGCTATCGGACTGGCGGTAATGACAGAACTTCCCCTGGTAATCGTTAATGTTCAGCGGGCTGGGCCATCAACAGGCATGCCTACCAAATCGGAACAATCCGACCTCCTCCAGGCGCTGTACGGCCGCAATGGAGAATGCCCCGTGATCATAATGGCAGCATCCACACCGGCAAACTGCTTCTATTATGCTTATGAAGCCGCCAAGATAAGCATGGAACACATGACCCCCGTCATCCTTCTTACCGACGGATACCTCGGCAACGGCTCGGAGCTTTTCAGGATACCCCGGGTGGCTGATCTCCCTCCAATCAACCCACCGCTAGCAACGGCAAACGACGAAAATTACAAACCTTACAGGAGGGATCCGGAAACGCTCGTAAGGCAATGGGCGATACCGGGAACTGAAGGGTTGAGACACAGGATCGGGGGACTTGAAAAGACGGATATTTACGGTACCGTATCGACCGATCCACAGAATCACCAGATGATGACCGGAATAAGAGAAGAGAAGGTAATGAAGGTTGCCGAAAAAATCCCTCCCCAGAAGATAACGGGTGAGGAAACAGGCGACCTGCTCGTCGTAAGCTGGGGCGGAACAGAAGGATCTATCCTGACACCCGTAAAAGCACTTCAGAAAGAGGGCAAAAAGATCGGGCACGCACATTTCAACCATATCATGCCACTGCCCAAAAACACCAGGGAGGTGCTCCAGGGCTACCGGAAAGTCATCGTGTGTGAATTGAACAGCGGCCAGTTTGTCAAATACCTGAAAACCGAATTTCCCGAGATCAAATATCTTCAGTATAATAAGATACAGGGGTTGCCATTCTTTACCGGCGAACTTACTGAACTGTTTAACAAACTACTTGAAACCGAACAGACATGATCAGCAACCGCATTTTGCAATCGGAACAGGAACTCCGTAAAGAGGATTTTGTAAGCGATCAGATGGTCAAATGGTGTCCCGGATGCGGGGCGCATGCCATCCTTAAAGCTATTGAGAACGTGTTCCCGGAGATAGGCTACAAAAAAGAGAACTTCATGTTCGTATCGGGTATCGGATGCTCCTCCCGTTTTCCTTACTACGTAAACACCTATGGAATACATGGTATTCACGGCAGGGCTGCCGCCATAGCAACAGGGGTAAAGCTGGCCAATCCCGGACTGAGTGTTTGGATAGCTACGGGTGACGGCGATTCCATGGCTATCGGCGGAAACCATTTTATTCACATTATCAGGAGAAACCTGGATGTAAATATCCTGCTCTTCAACAACCAGATCTACGGTCTGACAAAAGGACAGTACTCTCCCACAACACCTATAGGAAGCATAACCCGGTCATCACCCCACGGAACCGTTGAGCATCCTTTCGTTACAGCGGGTCTTGTTATGGGTGCACAGGGAACTTTCTTTGCCCGGGTGCCGGACAATAATATTAAAATGATGACGGAGGTTATGTTTGAGGCTGCCAGGCATGACGGAACCGCAGTTATTGAGATATTGCAGAACTGCATCATCTTTGCCGACGGGACCCATTCACAGGTAACCGACAAGGAGGTAAGGGATGACTACCAGCTCCACCTCAAACATGGTGAACCTATGCTGTATGGCAAGAACAAGGAGAAGGGCATACAGATGAAAGGGCAAAAACTCCAGGGTGTTGTGGTGGGACTAAACGGAGTGGAGATAGAAGATATACTTATCCATGACCGGTACGAAAAAAATCCCGGTATCCACAGGATGCTGGGTAAGATGGGGCCTCCTGAACTGCCGGTGGCCCTTGGAGTTATAAGGTCGGCAGAATTTGAGACCTACGATGACATGGTCGAGGTCCAGATTGAGTCCGCCCGCGAACAAACCGAAATCAAATCTGTCGATGACTTGCTGGAAAGCGGTGAAACTTTTAATGTAAAATAATATGAGGGCTCTGATCCTGTTAGTTTTAATCCTGGCTGCCCCGGCAACAGTATCGCTGTCTTGCCAGCGAAGAGTTACGGGTGTTTCAGGGACAAATGATACCGGTGAAATGAAGGAGATTGAAATAACGCATATAACCCGTGGCCCTTTTTGCGGTGTTGAGCAGCAGCAAAACATTGCGGTAACCGACAACGCGCATTGGAAAGAGCTATGGACAACAGTTCAGCGCAACAGGCATCCGGCTGATGATCTGCCGGAGATAGACTTCAGCAGGCAAACAATAATTTGTGTCTTTTTGGGAACCAGGTCCACGGGAGGTTACAGTGTGGAAATACTTGGTGCATCATTGCAAGGGGATACACTCACCGTTCTTTACACTACAGAATCACCTGCACCCGGGGATATGGTCAGTATGGCCATTACACATCCCTGCCATATAGTTAGTGTTGATGTGACCGCTGAACAGGTGGAGTTTTCAAGGAAGGACTGATAAAACCCGGGCAGGTCTCACGTTAATTTCCGCTGTTCATATTTCCAAATCAACTTTCTCTGTAAACAATCCTTATAATTTATTTGTTTATGGCATACAATTTGGTGTTATTTTCAGTTATTAAGATATATTGTGTTGTTTAACTTCCCCGGAAACGGGTTACCAAATATACGGATAATGTCCAGCTTCAGGAATTCATTTGCAGGAACGAACGGACTGAACTACGGCAAACTGTTGTTGATTTTTATATTGCTGTTTTCGGGAAGCGACCTTTTTTCTCAGGGTTTCGGGCGTACAAAACCGGGATACAAGACTTTCGATTTCAATGTTTACAAAACGCCTAACTTCGAAATATATCACTATTTTCAAAATGATTCCGTTCTGCACGAGTTCGCCCTGATGAGTGAAAAGTGGTATTACCGGCATGCCAGGGTGCTTGGTGATACCATCAAGGACAGGAACCCGCTTATAATCTATGAGAACCACCCCGACTTTCAGCAGACTACTGCAGTAGGCAGCCTGATAGGGATTGGCACAGGAGGAGTTACCGAATCGCTAAAGAACAGGGTGGTAATGCCCATACTGGAAACCAGGGGACAGACCGATCATGTGCTGGGACACGAACTGGTGCATGCCTTCCACTTCAATGAACTGCTGCGAAACGATACGATGAATGTCTACTCCATAAGGAACCTTCCTCTATGGTTCATCGAGGGAATGGCCGAATACATGTCGATCGGAAGCGTAGACCCCAACACCGCCATGTGGATGCGCGATGCGATAATCAACGACGATTTTCCCACCCTCAGGGATATGACCACCAGTTACAGGTATTTTCCATACCGCTTCGGGCACGCTTTCTTTGCTTTTGTAGCGCGAACATGGGGAGACTCCATAATAATGCCGCTTTTTCAGCAGACAGCAAGATTTGGTTATGAGAGGGCAATAGAGAATGTGCTCGATATGAGGGCCAACACCTTTTCCGATGTATGGCAGTCATCATTCAGAATGCATTACGACGAGCTTATCAGAAACACCGACAGCGAGATGAGCGGCGAGAAGCTGATATTCGAGGAGACAGGCGGAAGAATGAATGTGTCACCGTCGGTAAGCCCTGATGGACAATACGTTGCATTCTATTCTGAAAAGAATGTGTTCACACTTGACCTGTTCATAGCAAACACAGATGACGGCAAAATAGTAAGAACCCTCACAAGCTCAACAAGGGATACCGATATTGACGGCTATAACTTCCTTGAGTCCATGGGCACATGGTCGCCCGACAGCCGTTATTTTGCCTATGTCGCCGTTAAAAAAGGCAGAAGCCACATTCTCATAACCGATATCAACAGGCCCCGCAGGACCAGGGAGATAAGCATACCCGGGGTTCCCTTCGTCAACAATCCCTCCTGGTCGCCCGACGGCAGGCATCTTGTCATGACCGGACTGGTTGACGGCGTCAACAACCTTTATCTTTATGACCTGGAAACCGGTGATGTTGAACAGATCACCAACGACCCCTACTCCTATGTACATGCATCCTGGTCGCCCGATGGCAGGTACATTGCCTATGCAACCGACAAGAAGCAGCCCGGCGACACCAGCACCGCAGTAACCTACAGTCTTAACCTGGGTATAATCGACACCCATGACAACAACAGGCGAAGGGTGCTGCCGGTTTTCAGGGGAGCAGACAATATCAACCCGGTATTTTCGGCCGATGGAAAATCCATCTATTTCCTGTCAGACAGCGACGGGTTCCGCAACCTGTACCGTTATGTCATAGATAATGAGGAGGTTTTTAGGGCCACAAATTACCCTACAGGCATAAGCGGCATAACTTCGTTATCGCCGGCTATCAGCATTGCACGTGAAACAGGCCTTATCACATATTCCTACTACTTTGGGGGAAATCACACCATCTATTCAGCCATGCCCGAAGACTTCAGGGAAGAGCCCGCTGATCCGGAACATATTGACATGCTTGCTGCAACCCTGCCCCCCTTCCAGCGTGTTGCGACAAATATTGTTGACCGCCTCCTGGCCGACAATGACAGGTTCCCCAGGTTTCCTGAAGAAGAATTCCAGCACCAGAAGTATGAGCCCAGGTTCCAGCTTGATTACATCGGGAACACCGGCGTTGGAATTGCCGTTAACAGCTATTACGGTACGGGCATGTCGGGAGGGGTACAGATGCTGTTCAGCGATATACTGGGTGACAACACCCTTTTCGGCGCCGTGGCCGTAAACGGGGAAATATATGACTTCGGCGGCATGTTCAGCTACATGAACCAGAAAAGAAAGATCAACTGGGGAGGTTCAATTTCTCATATACCTTACCGCACGGCATCCCTGGGCATCGAAGAAGAGAGAATATTCAACGAAGACAGCACGGCATACTATCTCCGCACCAATTTCCAGCTATATAACATCAGGACCTTCGAAGATCAACTTTCCCTTTTTGCCTATTATCCTTTCTCCATGTCAAGACGCCTGGAGATAGGCGGATCCATGGCAAGATATTACTACCGGATTGACAGGTGGAACCACTACTATGAAGGGGGTTTCTACAGGGGCGAATCACGCGAAAGGGTCGATGCCCCGCCCGGATTTAACCTTGCAAGGCTGAATCTGGCCTACGTGGGCGACAATTCTTATTTCGGACTTGCCTCACCGATGAGGGGACACAGGTACAGGATACAGGGTGATAAATACTTCGGAAGGCTTGAGTTTTATCAGTTACTGACTGATTACAGGCAATATTACTTCCAGAACCCTCTTAGTTTTGCGTTCAGGTTCTATCATGCCGGCCGTTACGGCCCGACTGCCGAGAATAATCTCTTTTGGCCCATGTATCTCGGATTCCCCGGGTTTGTAAGAGGGTACTCCTCGAACCAGTTTTACCAGCTTCAGTCTTTTCAGAATATTAATTTCTCTATAAACGACCTGATCGGAAGCCGTATGGCCGTGACCAATTTTGAGGTAAGACTTCCCTTTACTGGCCCCGAACAGCTGGCAGTAATCCAGTCCGGTATCTTCTTTACCGAGCTTGCCCTGTTTTTTGATGCAGGTGTGGCATGGACTACAGACACACGGCCTACATTGGATATAGATGATATGTCGCCCGACCGCAGGTTTCCGTTCTTCAGTACCGGACTGTCATTAAGGGTTAATCTTTTCGGTGCACTTATTATCGAACCCTACTATGCATTCCCATTCCACAGGAATGGTATCAGTGAAGGCGTTCTCGGCCTGAACTTCATTCCTGGCTGGTAGCGTTGCTGCTATGCAAGGTTGATGCCCCCGGGAATCTTTAATATCAGCGAATGACTTCCAGTAAAGGTGAACCCGTGGAGTAAGCCGGCCGCGATATATTCAGCAATATCGACACTGTCGGGGCAATATCCCTTACTGAAACCTCCCGCTTTATCTTATTCTGCTCAAACTTCCAGCCATAAAAAACCAGTGGCACATGGGGGTCGTAATCAACAAGTTCAATACCTTCGCCCGAAACACTCCTTTCATACCAGCCCTGGCGGAGATATATCATAAGATCGCCCGAGCGCGCCCGGTGGAAACCGGACTGCAACCTTGCGTTGATGCCCGAATTAAAATAGTTCCTGCTGAGAACATCCTCACTCACTGCACCGGCCACACCGGAAAGCTGGCCGAGGAACCTGGCGCTCCTTTCCTGTATATCCGCAAGGGGGATATTACTCCTCTCAATCAGATCATGGTTTAAATAAACCATACCTGCATTATAGGCCTGAACCCAGTCCCCCTCCCCATAGCTCACATTCAGGTAACTTCGAAGCAATGTCATTGCTATTCCGGGACTGAATATTCCCGATGGCTGCCGGGCTGCCTGCCGGTATGCTTCAGGGTAACCCGCCCCTTTGTCGGATGTAAGGAATACCAGAACGTTTGACATGCCCAGGTGATCATCCAAAAAACGCAGGAGATGAGCTATATCGAGATCGAGCCTGATATACGCATCCTGCAGCTCAGCGGAAAATGTTCCGTAGTAGCGGCTTATTTCAGCAGTGGCAGCAAAGCCGATCATTATTACATCTGTACTGCCGCCTTTACCGAGATTCTCGTTAAGGATAAGGTTCTGTGCAAAATCCCCTGTAAAGGTATTTCCGTATGGTGTTCGCCTGAGCATCCTGTAATCATCACCCCTTCTGCGCATGCGCCTGAGATCGTGCCTGAAGGGTGATGTGTTTTTTTCCGTTCCTTCAGGCCTGTATGACTGCCAGTGGGCAGCGGGTTCCCATACCCTGCCCAGGTAGGTTTCAGGAAGCATGCTGTTGTTGAAAACTCTTACCCATGATGGAAGTGAATCGAGATAAAACGTGCTGGTCATCCAGGAACCGCTTGAATTATCATACCACCATGAGGTGTTGGCAGAATAGCCTCCCGCCAGTATTGCTGCATAATCGTTAAGTGAAACCGAATAGACACGTGACCGGAAATCGGCCGCCTTCCGGAGCTCATCTCCAAAAGTACCTGACATCATAGACAGGGGTGATCGCATCCCGTTCTGAAATGTTCCTCCTACTGCAGCCCTCTGCCCGTCATATACCGGGTTCCTGAGCTCGTTTCTCAGACGGTCATACCAGGTATCAGCAATGATCCCGTGAACCGACGGATCGGAACCTGTTACAATGGTGGCATAGCCTGAAGCGGACTGGTTGACCATGTGGGAATAACGGGCATTGGTGAATGAGGTGCCCCCGGAGAAGAGCCTTTTAAAGCCATCGTCTCCGAACATGTCCCACATCCTGTCGACATAATCAAACCTCATCCTGTCAACAACAATTCCTACAACAAGATCGGGCCTGTCATCCTCTCTCCCCTGGCCGCCATTCAGTTCCAACACCCCGGCTAAGCCGGTTAACATCAAAAAAATCACCCTTTTCAACACACACATACTATCTATCCGTTTATTATCTGAAAAATAAAAAGCTAACCACAACCGCTCAGTTTGTGATAAAAATCCTACGGCCAAGAAAGGAGTCTCCGTAATCCATCCTTATGATATAAATACCCGGCCGTATACTGCCGGCATCAATCTTAAATATCAGCGCACCAGGACCGGCATACCCCCTGTAAACATCTTTCAATTTTCTTCCCGAAATGTCATATAGGCCAACCATTACAGGCAACTCCCCGGGCAATAATGCTTCTGCATGGATCAGGCCGCCTTTGGAGGACCGGATCTCAAGACTCGCATCAAATTCTCCCTGCCGGTCAAGTATATAGGTGGTAACCGGAACGAGCTGCACATTGAGAATGGTCGTGTCACGGTTCCACACCTGAACATTGTCAAATTGCCTGCTGTGATAACCTTCAGCAGAAAAAACAATGTCATAACTCCCCTCAACGGCCAGCCTGAAATACCACCCGGTCGAATCGCAGGAGTATACATGTGAGGAATCCCTGTCGTGACCCGGTATCTCTATCCTGGCTGCAACAGGCTCGCCTGTTGCAGCATCTGTAACCCGCCCCCTCAGACCGAACATTGCCTGTTCCATGTAACCCAGGAGCGACCGCCAATTGTATTCCCAGTAATCCGGCAGCCTGCCAGGCAACGGGTGCTTGGTGTCGCTGATCTCCATTGTAACCTCCCGGCCCCCGGTGTAGTAGGTGACAAAATCCTGCCTCCCGCCGTTGATCTTGTACCAGCCGGCCCCGTGCGTAACCCCGCCGAGCAGGGTCATATATCCGTCCGGACTGTAGTGCCAGGCGGTGTCAACGTATTCGCGGCATATGTAGTAAAACCATAAGTCGTCGGCATGGCGCCTGTCCCACGTATCCCACGGGTAATTCATTACCTCGGCCCCTGTGTGAATATTGGCCGACAACAAAAAATGTGTCTCTTCCATCAGATCCACCATAACAACTGTTTCGGGCTGACGGCCTTCAGTGTCATATTCGGTTTGGCCTGTCAGCGGGAAGTTCCTGTTAAGGTCGATATTATTTGCATTCCTCCGCCTGGGAGAGACAATTGTATTGCCGTCACCACCATGGTAGGCACCGTCGGGATTGGCCAGGGGATTTATCCATACCTCAACATTGTCGAGCAATCTCTCAACCATAGGATCGCCGGGGTACCCCCTGAGAAGATATTCTATGAGCCTGAGCATCAATACATATCCTACAGTCTCGTCACCATGCATTGTCGATGAATACATGAAGCGGGGTTTGGGGTGATCATGTTTCCTGTTACCGGTTAATACCAGGAACAGGATGCTGCGCCCCTCAACGGTGCCGCCTGCATCAACCAGGGTGCAGATATCCGGGTACTCTTCTGCCCACGATTCCATCATCTCAACATATTCCGAATAGAGAGGATAATAATTCCATTCTCCCTTTACGGGGAAGAAAACGTCCTTGTCTCTTTCGGCCTCCTCCTCCCGGTGAACCACCGGCAGAATAACCGAAAAAGGAATTCCCTGTCTGAGGAATAATTCAAACTCGGTACTGCAGACATTAACAATGGCCGTGTCGCCCGAATAGCTGCAAACCGACAGCATATTGCTTAACATGTTAACCTCATCCGGAGTGGCAGGGAAACTGAGATAGACTTCTCCTCTATGAATCAGCAGTTGCCGGGCCATGGCCGTATCATTTTCATGGGCCTCCTGTGAGTTGGCTGTCTGTAGTATTGTCAGCGCCGCCAGCAGTAGAATGAGCCGGCAGGATGCAGATGATCTCTTCAAATAAGGTTCCTGATCCATAACCCGGGATTTTTATACGTTAAACCTTATATTGAGCAGGTCGCCGTCTTTTACTTCATAATTCCGGCCTTCGACCGAAAGCTTTCCCTTATCCCTGCATGCTGCCTCAGAACCAAGTGAGACGAAATCATCATACGCTATCACCTCGGCCCTGATAAAGCCTCTCTCAAGGTCGCTATGGATGACACCTGCAGCCTGCTGAGCTGTCATGCCAGCCCTGATGGTCCACGCCCTCACCTCTTTCGGACCTACAGTAAAGAATGTCCGCAGGTCAAGAAGCCTGTATGCCGCCCTTATCACACGGTTAACACCCGGCTCAGCCAGACCCATATCCTGAAGGAACGCACTGCGGTCCTCCTCACTATCAAGCTCAGCAATATCGGCTTCAACGGCTGCTGCCACGGCAAGTACCTCGGCACGCTCACCCTCAAGAGCCTTTTCGACCTGACGTGAATACCTGTTTCCGTCTGCAGCAGAAGACTCATCAACATTGCATATATAGATGACCGGTTTGTCCGACAACAGGAACAGGTCGCCGGCATGCAGCCTGTCACCCGCATCAAGCGGAACGGTGCGCGCCGGCCTGAACGATTCCAGGTGTTCCCTGTAAACAGTCAGCGCTCCTGCAGCCTTCCCGGCCTCCTTATCACCTATTCTCACAAGCTTCTCCACCTTCTCAAGCTTCCTGCCAACAGATTCAAGGTCCTTGACCTGAAGTTCAAGATTGACCGTCTCAATATCCCTGACCGGGTCAACAGACCCCTCAACATGGGGAAGTGCATCGTCATCAAAACAACGTACCACATGCAACAGGGCATCGGTATTCCTTACATCGGAAAGGAACCTGTTCCCCTGTCCGGCTCCTCCTCCTTTTGCAAGGCCCGGTATATCGACAAACTCGATGGTGGTATGTACGATCTTTTTGGTGGGCTGCAGCTCCGCAAGCCTGTAAAGCCTGCTGTCTGGCACATGCACGACTCCGAGATTTGATCTTGTTCCACTGAATGCTGCCGTCGATGCTTCCGCCCTCGTGTTCGACATACAGTTGAAGAGTGTGGTTTTACCTGAATTTGCAAGCCCTACTATTCCACATTTTAAAGCCATCCTTGTCCTGCTGTTATTATTCCTTTCACCTGATTATTGATACTGCAATGAATGACCGCATCATGGTGTTAACTTCCCGGCAAATCATGTTCCGGATCAATTTTTTCAGGTGCCAACCGGTTGATCCGACTGCCTTGCGACAGGGGATCAGCAAAATTACTTTTTTATACCGTAATAAGTTTATCAGGTCATCAAATTATTGAAGCAACAAAAAAAATTCTATTTTTACATCCTTATCAGGCAAATGCCTAAAATTTTTAAATATAATGGACAAAAAACTTACAGACAAGGCATCAGACAATATCCGCATACTATCGGCGGCAATGGTTGAAAAGGCAAAATCAGGGCATCCCGGCGGAGCCATGGGTGGAGCGGACTTTATCAACATCCTATATTCGGAGTTTCTCCGGTTCGACCCCGGCGACATGGAGTGGTTTCTGAGGGACAGGTTCTTCCTTGACCCTGGCCATATGTCGCCCATGCTCTATTCTGCACTATGCCTTACCGGGCACTTTTCAACAGACGACCTGAAAAACTTCAGGCAGTGGGGCAGTCCCACCCCGGGCCATCCCGAGAAGGATCCTGCCAGGGGCATTGAGAACACTTCAGGACCGCTCGGACAGGGGCACACCATGGCTGTTGGCGCAGCAATTGCAGAACGGTTCATGGCTGCCCGCTTCGGCGAATGGATGTCCCACAAGATATATACTTTTATTTCCGACGGAGGCGTTCAGGAGGAGATATCCCAGGGTGCCGGACGCATAGCCGGTTACCTGGGTCTGAGTAACCTGATCATGTTTTACGATGCAAACGATATACAGCTTTCTACAACCACCAGTGCGGTGACCAGCGAAGATACAGGGAAGAAATATGAGGCATGGGGATGGAGAGTGATCACCATTGACGGTAATAGCCAGGATGAAATAAGGAATGCCTTGAAAGCAGCCAACCAGGAATCCGATAAGCCGGTGCTGATAATTGGTAAAACGGTCATGGGCAAAGGATCGGTTACGTCCGACGGCAGCTCTTTCGAGGGAAAGCCGTCAACCCACGGGCAACCTCTGTCGGCAGCAGGGGCAGACTTCGAAAGGACAGTAAAGAATTTGGGAGGGGACCCCTCCGATCCTGTCGCAGTATTCGACGATGTCAAAGAGTATTACGCCAGGATGATGGACAAAAAGAGGGCTGAAGCCGCAGGCCGTAAGGAGGAGCAGGCGAAGTGGGAAAAAGATAACCCTGAGCTGGCAAAAAAACTTGAGCAGTTCCTCTCCGGTGTCATCCCGCCGATTGACTATGCCGGGATATCCCAGAAAGCTGATATATCTACCAGGGCTGCCTCCGGTGTTGTTCTCGGGCATTTTGCCGAAAAAATTGAAAATCTCATTGTCGCCTCGGCAGACCTGGCAAACAGTGATAAGACCGACGGTTTCCTCAAGGCTTCCAAACCATTTACAAGGGGAGATTTCACCGGGGCGTTCCTCCATGCCGGGGTATCTGAACTGACACTTGCCGCCCTTGCAAACGGAATGGCGTTACACGGAGGTGTTGTCCCTGCCATAGGCACCTTCTTTGTCTTTTCCGATTACATGAAACCGGCAGTCAGGCTTGCAGCGCTTATGGAACTGCCTGTAAAATACATATGGACCCATGATGCTTTCAGGGTGGGCGAAGATGGCCCCACCCACCAGCCGGTTGAGCATGAGGCCCAGATCAGGCTGATGGAAGAGCTCAGGAACCATTCGGGAAAACCGAGCATGCTTGTCCTCCGCCCCGCCGACGCGGCAGAGACAACGGTGGCCTGGAAAATGGCCATGGAAAACACCGATACACCCACCGCACTGATCCTCTCAAGGCAGAATATCAAAGATATTCCCGCTGCCGGAGATAAGAAAAGGTACGAAGAGGCCCTTGCCGCATCCAAAGGAGCATATATTGTCACTGACGACGGGGGAACCCCCGACCTGATACTCGTGGGTAGCGGCTCTGAAGTATCGACCCTGGTCGGCGGGGCCGGACTTCTTCGCGACAGGAAAAGTCTGACGGTAAGGGTGGTATCACTTATATCAGAAACCCTTTTCATGCAGCAGGATACTGAATACAGGAAACGGTTAATGCCGGCGGGACTCCCGGTATTCGGGCTGACAGCCGGACTGCCTTCGGTGTTGCGAAATATTGCAGGCCCCCGGGGCAAGGTGTACGGACTTGACCATTTTGGCTATTCTGCTCCCGCCGGTGTGCTGGACGAGAAATTCGGGTTCACCCCCGAAAATGTCTACAGTGAGGCTGTCGGTTACCTCGAAGAGTATAAAATCAGCAGCGGGGCCGGCCTTTAAGCCGGCAGCTTCAGGTATCACTGGCAAAAGGCCCGGCAGGTATTCATCCGGTGCGGTCTGGCGGGCGGGCGAGCCAGCAGTTGGAGGTCACAGCAACAGGTGGCCCTGTTGCAAAACATTGCACCGGCCGTGGAGGACCTTCAGCGATCCCGGTCCGCTAAACCTTTACCGGTTTTTCCGGTCAAAGCTGTATCATCAAATAACAGGCAATGCAGGAACACAGTGACAGCGAACTGATCTCCCTGTTTCGTGACCCGGACCGGAAAAACTATGCCTTTAACATGATAGTCAGAAAGTACCAGGAACGGCTTTACTGGCATATCAGGAAGATGGTTGTCGTACATGACGACGCCGATGATCTTCTGCAGAACAGCTTCATGAAAGCCTGGAAGGGACTTGAAAATTTCAGGGAAGAATCACAGCTGTATACCTGGCTTTACAGAATTGCAACAAACGAGGCGCTCTCATTTCTTAAAGATAAGAAAAGGAAGTATTTCCTGCCGGTTGTTGATGTTGAGGCTGAGCTGAGTTCTAAACTTGAGGGTGACGAATACTTTGACGGCGATGAGCTCCAGATGAAATTGCAGAAAGCTATCCTGCTGCTTCCCGAAAAGCAGAGGCTGGTGTTCAATATGCGTTATTTTGACGAGATGAAATACGAGGAGATGGCCGGAATACTCGATACATCGGTAGGCGCACTGAAGGCCTCCTACCATCATGCAGTTAAAAAAATTGAAAAAATGATAAAAGGCGATTAAACCAATGCTCTCTCTTAACGTCAAATAATCAGTCATGGAAGAAAATGATAACATAAGAAACTTGCCGGGCGGAACAGGTAAAAAGAACCCCTTTTCAGTTCCCGAAGGATACTTCGACAGTTTTCCGGCCAGGATGGCAGAGAGGTTGCAGGATGAAGAACCTCTACCTGCAGCCACAAGGCCCGGAATATGGCAGACCATTCGTCCGCAGCTGGCCCTCGCGGCAACAATAACTGCATTTGCCGTGATCGGCTACCTTGGGTTCAGGAGTTTCATGGTTACAGACGATCAGTGGCTGAGCGATGAAATGATCACCGGATATATTGAATACTACCAGTATGAATTCAGCGAGCCTTACCTGCTCGGATTGCTGGCAGAAGACGATTACTACCTTGACGATTACCCTGAAGACGGCGGCTGGGCGGAGGCTGATGATCCCGATCTTTATATTGATTACCTTTACCAGGAAGAGATTGACCTTTACCTGATAATGACAGAGTTTTAACCTAAAGCATGCAATTATGGCAAAATATATTCTTATAGCAGTATTAATTATACTCCCCTGTACCCTGATTGATGCACAGCAGCCTCAACGAAGGGGAAGAGCTGACTTTGAGCAGGTTGAGGCTGAAAGAATTGCATTCCTCACCCGCTACCTGGAGCTTACCAGTGACGAGGCCAAAGAGTTCTGGCCGGTATATGACGACTACAGGAACCGCAGGGAGCTGCTGGCACAGGAGAGGCAATCGGCAGCCTGGTATTTCAACCAGAACTGGCGCAACCTAGAGGTGGATGAAATAGAGGAGATAGCCGACAAATTTATCTCACTACAGGTAAAGGAGGCGAAACTGTCTGAAGAATATCACGAAAAATTCAAGTCGGTCCTGCCGGCCGTTAAGGTTATGCGGCTGTATGAAGCTGAGAATATGTTCAGGATGCAGCTTCTCAGGCGCGTGAGAGGAGCAGGTACCGGCGCTCCGGGACGGGGACAGGGCGGACCCCCGCAATAGTCTACCCGGTCAGCTAAATTTGCTTAACACTCCTGCCTGGAAACCAACAGGTAATTCCAGCCGGTGGCAAACTCCCAACGGTGAAAAGGGACAAGCGGTCGTAAACCATTACGGCCGCTTTTTTTATTTGTAATTCTCTTTACCTGTTTACTTTTGAAAACTCCCCGGGTTTATTAATTTTATCAAATATTTGTTTTGAACGGATAGCCATGGTTGCTTTTAGCGGTTTTTCCGGGTTATAACCAAATTACATAAACCACCATCAATGATTCAGGTCAAGAAGGTTGTTCATAATATTCTCGAGGTATCCGATCCGGATGACAAATTCGGTAAAACATTCGACATAATCCTCATTACACTTATCCTGCTAAATGTTGCTGCCCTTATACTGGAAACCGTTGAACCGGTAAATGCAGTTATGGGCAATTTCTTTTTCTGGTTCGAATTCTACTCCGTCATATTCTTTTCTTTTGAATACATAATGCGATTATGGACAATAACCCTCAATCCCCGATACTCGCACCCGGTTACCGGCAGGCTCAGATACATGGTCACGGCAATCGCGCTGATAGACCTTTTCGCCATCCTGCCATTCTTCATGCCGTTTCTCAACATCGACCTGAGATTTCTGAGGATATTCCGGGTATTCAGAATATTCAGGCTGCTTAAGGTTGCCAGGTACTTCAAGGCCCTCAATCTCATGATCAGGGTATTCCAGAATAAAAAGGAGGAGCTTGTCATGATGCTCACCTTTATCCTTTTTATGCTCGTACTGTCAGCCTCCCTCATGTACTACATAGAGAATGCCGCCCAGCCGGAGGCATTTGCCAGCATTCCCGATGCCATGTGGTGGGGAATTGCCACCCTTACCACTGTAGGTTACGGCGACGTCTACCCGATAACGGCGCTGGGCCAGTTGCTGGGGGCTGTAATTGCCATCCTGGGAATAGGCTTTTTTGCCCTTCCCACAGGAATTCTCGCCTCAGGGTTCTCAGAGGAGGTAAGAAAAAACAAGGATAAAGCGAGCTCCTGCCCCCATTGCGGGAAAGAACTCCCCGATTAAGACCCTTAAAACTTACCGTTTGAATCAAAGCTGTCCGCAACAATCAGTACGGCTGTCCGCATTACAACAAAACACGAGGCACAGGGACTAAAACGGGGAGGTGTCACTGTACCTTTCAGCCGGGGATGACAGGTGTTCCCATGACTTCTGCCCGGGAACGGCAGGTATTCCAATGATTTCTACCCGGGGATGACAGGGCTGATCGACCGGAGGAAGTCAATCGACTCCCTGATATCCTCAAACATCACCCGGTCATTATCAATGAAAGGAACCTTTTTCCGGTAGGATTCCACAATGCCCTCCAGGTACGCCGAGCTGCGTGCCGGACGGCGGAACTCAAGCGCCTGGGCAGCATTATAAAGCTCGATAGCCAGCACTTTCTCAGTATTTTCGACAACCTTCAGGGCCTTTACCGCGGCATTCGCGCCCATGCTCACATGATCCTCCTGTCCCCCACTCGATTCGATCGTATCTACCGAGGCAGGAGTGCAAAGCTGCTTGTTCTCGCTTACTATGGCAGCCGCTGTGTACTGCGGTATCATAAACCCGCTGTTCAGACCCGGATTGGCCACCAGGAACAGGGGCAATCCACGCTTACCGGAAAGCAGCCTGTATATGCGCCTTTCAGAAATGCTTGCCAGCTCGGCAACGGCAATGCACAGATGGTCCAGTGCCAGGGCCAGCGGTTGTCCGTGAAAGTTGCCCCCTGAAAGCACCAGGTCCTCATCCGGGAATATTGTCGGGTTATCGGTAACAGAATTTATTTCGCGTTCAAACACACTCCCCACGTACTCGAGGGCATCCCCTGAGGCGCCGTGAACCTGTGGTATGCACCTGAAAGAATAGGGGTCCTGCACATGCTTCTTGGTCCGCGACACGATCTCACTACCCTCCAGTATCTTCAGCACCCTTGCGGCCGTCTCTGCCTGCCCCCGGTGCGGCCTCAACTTATGCAAAAGCTCATGGAATGCCCCGGGGCAGCCGTCGTATGCATCGAGGGAGAGGGCGGCTGTTATATCGGCAATGTGCAGGAGCCTGCGGGCCTCGATACAGCACCAGGTACCGTAAGCGCCCATGAACTGGGTTCCGTTGAGCAGTGCCAGGCCCTCTTTGGACTTAAGCACGAGAGGCTCCCATTCGTACATCGAAAGCGCTTCGGAGGCTGCCATCCTGCTGCCTTTATGGTAAACCTCACCAAGTCCGATCAGTGGCAGGCTGAGGTGGGCAAGCGGAGCCAGATCGCCCGAGGCGCCCAACGAACCCTGCTGGTAAACAACAGGCAGAACATCATTATTGAAAAAATCGACCAGCCTCTGCACCGTGGTAAGATGCACACCTGAATGGCCGCGGGAAAGTGATACAATCTTAAGCAGAAGCATCAGTTTTACAAGGTGTCCCGGCACCTCCCCGCCCGTTCCGCAGGCATGCGACATCACCAGGTTCTTCTGAAGGGTATTGAGGTCTTTCGGCGGTATCCTCCTGTCATACAGCGAACCAAATCCGGTATTGATGCCGTAGACGGGTTCGTCCGATTCCGCGAGCTTATTGTCAAGGTATTCCCTGCAACGGGTAATCAGGCCGTACACCTCCTCTGACAGCCCCAGCTTAAGGTTCCCCGAAAGGATATTCCTGATATCTGCGGGTGTTATACCGCCAGTCGTGATATTGTATAATTTCTCCACTTTCCGTCAGTTAAACCAGTACGACATCTTGAACACCACCGCCCTGTTGCGGGCATCCATGGTTTCGGGGAAGTAGTTGTCGGTATAGACAAGGAATATGTCCGATACCGGCTTGTACCTCCACTGAAGCCTTGCATTGATGTTCAGGTTGTCAAGCTGTTCGTTGTACTGGATAAAGGTAGTAAAGAAAAGTGTATTGGTAAAGGTTACATCAATTTTGGGTCCTATCAGCCAGAAACTGTTCCTGTCCCATGGCTCAGGCAGCAGCAGGTCATTGTAGCTGAAGAACAACGAAACGCTTCCATAGGGCTGGTAACGGTAATTGAGGTCCCCCTCCACGAACCGGCGGTTACCGTTGTAGAAACCGCCATATCCGGCAGCAACCCTGTACCTGAAAAGCTTGCGGGTATCTGACCTGTACATTACCGATGCCTCCGACCAGTCGTGCTCGCTGCCCGCCGGCAGCAGGCCGGTGCCGGTGTTGGTAGGGTCAAAATCACGCCTCAGCATCACGTAGTTGTGGTTATATACAATATCTATCCTGCTCAGGTTGTGAAATGTAAAGTAGTAGCCCAGGCTGCTCTCCCTGTCGGTCATACTGAAATCAGAAGGCCTGAAGTAGCTGTTTACCAGTCCCATTATCCCATGCTGCTCAAGGCGGGACGCTTCAGGGTAGAACCTTACCGTCAGCCGGGGGCCGATCTGAAAGAAATCCGTGCGCGGCACAAATCCCGCAGCAGCCACATAGTTGTCGCCCACATAATACTGTTCAATGCCGAGACGAATCCTCTGGCGGTGATAGTTGAGCTCCATACCCTGGGTAAATTGCGATCCGCCTTCAGCGCCATCGGTAACCGATCCAAGTCCGAAAAAGCTGCCGCTCCATAAATTATCAGGGCTCGCAAGGTTGAACTGCAACCCGCCGGTCCGGTTGTAGCCAGATCCCTCCCATCCTTCGGGCTGGCCAAAATTCTGCCGGTTGACAAATATTCCGGTAATATTGGAGCGCGAGAATACCCGCCGCTGCAGCGATGCCACGAAGAAATTGCGTGACGGATTTTCCGGTGTCTGCTCAGTATGCATATCCATCACCCCTATCCGCCAGTCCTGTCCCATATTGCCACTGAGCCTCGCCCCTGCCAGCACCGGCGCATCAAGTCCGATCCGCCGCGAAAAGAACGGACGTATCCTCCTTGACCCGAAGTTGGCAAACAGGTCGGAGTTCTCAAGGAAGAACTGCCTCTTCTCGGGAAAGAACAGCTCGAACCTGTCGAGGTCGGTTATCTGCTGATCAACATCAGCCTGTGAAAAATCAGGATTATAAGTAAGATCAAGGTTAAGCGATGTTGACAGGGCAACCTTTGCGTCAAGGCCGGCATCACCACGGTAGCGTGTACCGGTGCCTGCAACAAAATCGCGTGAGGCACCGCCAAACACATAGGGTATGAGCGAGAGCCTGATACCGGGATCGGGCGGCGGCTCGTCCCACTGCAGTATGCCGCAGTAGGCAAGCGATGCTGTCGGAAACTGCCTTGGCACTGGAGCCCAGGAGGATTTTTCGTTGATCTTCAGATCCAACCGGCTGAAGTTTATGTTCCACCTGTCCAGTCCCGCCCTGTACCTTATCGAGCTGAAGGGTATGCGCATCTCTGCCACCCACCGGTCATCATAACTTCTGGTCACCACCTCCCATTTGGCGTCCCATGTAAGGTCGACGGCATGGCCATTGTTCATGGTACCGTCCCACATGGCCCCTGCCGCATTAACCCCGAATGAATACCCGGTGGTCAGGTCGTTGAAAGGGTCGATGAACATCAGGAAGTTGTCGTTCGTTCCGAAGCTGAAGTCCCTGCGCAACGATTCGACAACACGCGGGCCGGGTATCACATCATAAAATACAAGTGAAAGATAAAGTGCGTCGTCATCATAGGTCATCCTTATCTCCGAAACCGCCTCGCTGTAGCTGGTATCATAGGGTGTTACCATGAAAAAGTCGGTTGCAACGTCGGCCCGCAGCCAGTCCTCCTCATCGACAACACCGTCAAGAACTATCTCCCCTTCCATCTTTCTGATGTTGAGAACGTAGTCGCTGTTAATTGGTTGCCCGGAGGCCCGGACCTCCACCGGTTGTCCGTGTACCTCATTCATGCCTCCCGCACTACCCGAAATAAGACCCCAAACCAGAAACAGGAGAAATGCCGGCAGACCAGCCGGCCGGTTATCTTTGAACATATTTATCAAGTCAGTATAATGCCGGGAAACTACAACTCTTTTATTGAAATGTTGCGGAACTGCACGAGTGAGGGAGAACTAACCCATTCTCCGTCAACCATGCGGCCATGATGCTGCAGTGCTATGGGACCGCTTTCAGGCACACCGGGTAACTGTGCATTTTCGATTACCGTATGGCCGTTCAGTACAACCGTGAGCCGGTCACCCTTCATTGTGATCTCAAATGTGTTCCACTCACCTATATGGTTATCGGCCATCATCGAGGGTGTCACTCCGGCCCTTACCTCAGGAGGCATATTTTGGTCCATCCTGTAGCCGTAAACCTCGCCCGACCCTATCGGCCAGGTCCAGATATTGACCTGGGCCTTCGATGTACCTCTAAGGTAGACCCCTGAATCACTGTCCGGCACCGATATCCTGATAACCTCGCCGTCGGCATTGAGCTGGTGGGTCCCGTCAGGCCTTATAATGGGTACATTGTGGTTTATGAACGGGGTCTCCTTTATCCGCCAGTCCATCTTCAGAACAAAATCACTATAAGAATCCCTGGTCCAAAGATTCTTGTCGCCCGGCGCCTCGCTAAGGGCATCATAATCAATAACCCCATCAATGACCTGCCAGTGTCCGTTATCTCCTTCGGGCACTATCCAGCCTGTGAAGTCCTTTCCGTTAAACAGCTCCTTCCACCCACGGGCCTCCTCATTTTCAGCAAATGCGGAACCGATAACTGTTACAGCAATAAGTAATGCGGTTACACCGGCTGTTTTTTTCAACCTGGTAAAAGTGTATGATCTCATGATTAAATGCTTTAAGTTTATACGGTTAAATCAATGCCCGGTCATCTGCTGCCTGAAGTGGCACGCCGGGCTTTGCTATGAAGGGCTAAATTAAATAATAAAATTAATTTAAAAGCCCCTGTCAGTTTATTTAACACTTAACAATGTTTATTCATAACTTGCAGGCCTTATACAAACAAATTTATTAACTCACATGATCCTGTATTGGATGTTTAACCCTTTAAACCCAGGTTTAACATGGAAGCTTTGAAAGTTGCCACAGCACAGTTTGAACACAGGAGCGGTGACAAACAGTACAATATACGGCAGATTGAAAAATTGTCAGCCATTGCTGCCGGACAGGGTGCGCGTGCTGTTGCATTTCATGAATGCTCGCTTACCGGCTATACCTTTGCCCGCAAGCTGTCGCTCAACCAGATGCTTGAGCTGGCCGAGCCTTTGCCGGAAGGCAAAAGCATTGAACAGCTCAGAATGGTAGCCGAAAAGCATAATGTAGCGGTACTGGCCGGACTATTTGAAAGAGACAGCGAAAACAGAATTCACAAGGCCTATGTCTGTGTTGACAAGACAGGAATGATTGCCAGTCACAGGAAGCTTCACCCGTTCATTAACCCTCATATCACTCCGGGAAACAGCTATACGGTATTTGACCTTCATGGCTGGAAGTGCGGCATACTTATCTGTTATGACAATAATGTGCCTGAAAATGTCAGGGCAACCGGACTTCTGGGTGCAGATATCATCTTCATGCCCCATGTTACCATGTGTACTCCGTCAAGCCGGCCCGGGGCAGGGTTTGTTGACCCTGAACTGTGGAAAAACAGGGAAACCGATCCCACCTCGCTGCGTCTTGAGTTTGACGGGATGAAAGGCCGCCAATGGCTTATGAAATGGCTTCCTTCAAGAGCATATGACAATGCGGCGTATGTTATATTCTCAAATCCCATCGGGATGGATGATGACCAGCTGAAAAACGGCTGTTCAATGATCATTGATCCCTTTGGTGACATAATTGCAGAATGCCGGAACCTTGGCGATGATGTTCAGAGCGCCCTCTGTACACCTGAAAAGCTCACCCTTGCCGGAGGCCATCGCTACAGGCAGGCAAGAAGGCCGGACCTTTACCGCGATATCCTGGGAATTGAACACAACCCGGGGCAGAAGGTTGCCTGGATGGACAGTGATGAAGATCCAGGTTAATTCCAGAGGTGCCTGACAAATTACTGCTCATCAACAATAACCTGCTATTAGTCAATTTTTCAGACAATTAACCGGTAAAACCACAACAAATCCACAAATTAACTGTATATTTAGTCATATTCTGGCACTGTATTTGAAATAACTACCTCTTCAGTAGCCGGAAGAACTACTTAATGCTCTTAACAGAGGTTGACCGGATATAATTAATATAATACTTTAACCTTTAAAAACTGTTTATTATGAAAAAGAGGAATTTACTGCTGATGGCAGCATTACTGATAACGGCTGCCATGTTTACCGCCTGTGAAGATGATGAGATCTTCGATCCCCCCACCGTATTAACCTCGGCCGGAGGTGAAATAGTCCTGGCCGAAGGAGTTGAGGAGTACACCGTGGAAGGCACTGTACTGTCTGATGCCGGCGTTGCCGAGATCAAGCTCCTTCAAGTGACCGATGACGGCAATTTCCAGATCGGGAACACCCTTACCAATTTTGAGAATCCCAATTCAGTTCCCTACAGCTTTACCATTACCGGCATAACCGATGTTATGGTTGTAAAGGTCGAAGCGACAGATGTTGAGATGCAGACCAGCTACTCAGACGAGATAACCCTGGTATATACACCAATACCCGAAACACATCTTACCGATGCCGAAGAGGCAACATGGCAGAGGGTTGGAGGCGCTGCGGGAACAGGCCTTGAAGAGTTCGGGCTGAAATGGACCAGTAATGTTAAATCTATGAACTATGCGGTTATAGCTAAAGATGAAGCGGATAAATTTGTTCAGCTTGCTGCAGATGCCTGGGAAGAGATCACTACCCTTGAAGCTCTTGAAGAAGCAGTTGAACAAGCAGATGACATGAATGATTACAGGGAAGTAAATGTAACTGAGGCCTACAGTGAATATGACGATGTTCTGGCCACAAAAGTCGGCGACGAGTATTTCCTGATATTGGTAAAATCCGCAACAGTAGATGCAACGGAAGATCCAGTAATTTTCACCATCAATATTGATTATAAAACAGCAGAGACGGAATAACAGAGCATGACCCGGCACGGGAGTTGACCTTAAGGCATTTGTCCTGATCTTCATCCCCGGCCGGAACATCAACCAATCCCCGGTAAATCTTCGGATCGCCGGGGATTTTTATTCCGGTAATAATACCTGCCCTGGTGTTCGCTGATGGTTAAAAAAAGTTAACCGGCAGATTGCCTTTAAACGAACCAGGAGCTAATCCCGGCAATATATGCCGTCGAAATACCCTGATTTTAAATGATGTAAAACAGCCTGTATGTTTTTCAGCATATTTAGACTGAAAATAAACTACTTCAGGGTGATAAACCCACTCTGAAACATATGCACCAAGTATTATATTTACACTGTTAACTTTTTAAAATCATGCCTATGAGGTTATTATTCACCCTGAAAATAGTTTTACTGCTTTCACCGACCTGTTTGAATGCCCAGGTGGTTCAGAATTGGCGCGGTCCTGAAAGGATGGGTATCTACCATGAAAAAGGTCTTCTTCAGGAGTGGCCGGCAGCAGGGCCGGAAATGGTTTGGGCGTATGAACAGCTTGGTGAGGGTTTTACCTCTCCGGTTATCAGAGGAGGAATGATATTCATAACAGGAATGGAAGAGAGGAGGGGCTACCTGTATGTTTTGTCAATGAATGGAGCACTTGAAAGAAAATTCCCTTACGGCGAAGAGTACTACCGGAGCTACCCCGGAAGCCGCAGTACTCCGGCAATCGTTGGCAACCATGCATATATAGTCACCGGCCACGGTATGCTGGCATGCATGGATCATACAAGCGGCAACACAGTCTGGCAAATTGACCTGTTCAACGATTTAGACGGCAGCAACATAAGATGGGGCTTTACCGAAAACCTCCTGATCTCGGGTGATACACTCTTCTGCACCCCGGGAGGCAACAAGTATAATGTTGTGGCTCTCAACAGGCATAACGGTGAGGTGATATGGGCAAGCCCCGGGACCGGAGGATTGTCTTCTTATTGTTCGCCGCTTCTGATCAACCACAACGGGCGAAGAATACTGGTAACAATGATGCAGAGGAATATAGTTGGTGTGGATGCTACAACCGGCGAAACACTGTGGACGCATCCTCATGCCAACTTCAGGAACATCCACCCCAATACACCGATCTACCACGAAGGCAGCATCTACGCTTTCAGCGGATATGGAATGGGGGGAGTAAAGCTCAGGCTGAACATGGCCGGAGACGGGGTGACCGAGTTGTGGTTCAACGACGATCTTGACAACCAGTTAGGAGGCACGGTCCTTGTTGACGGGTATATATACGGATCGGGCGACCGCAACAGGTTCTGGTTCTGCGTCGACTGGGAGACAGGCGAAACGGTTTACCGTTCACGCGATATCGACAAAGGAACGGTGATTTGGGCCGACGGCCGACTTTACTGCTATACCGAGAGGGGCGAACTGGCCATCATGGAGCCCACACCTGAGGGATTCATCATCAGGGGCCAGACCAGTATAAAACTGGGTTCGGCACAACACTGGGCCCACCTTGTGATTGACAACGGAATTCTTTACGTCAGGCACGGAAATGCTCTGATGGCATATAACATCAGTGAGTAACCAAATAAATCAGGACTATATGAGAAGAATTGCATTATTGACCACTTTGTTGATCGCCTGCACGGCAGGTATTGCTGCACAGACAGTTCAGAACTGGAGAGGCCCCGAAAGGCAGGGCATCTATCACGAGACCGGGTTGTTGCAGCAATGGCCGGCCGGTGGACCGCAGATGCTCTGGGCCTTTGAACAGCTTGGGGCAGGATTTTCTTCACCTGTGGTGGCAGACGGTAACATATACGTTACCGGGATAGAGGATGGAACAGGTTATGTGTACAAACTTTCCATGAACGGCGATCTTTTAAACAGGTTTGCATACGGGCCGGAATTTCACGGCGAAGGCTATCCGGGCAGCCGGAACACTCCTGCAGTGGTGGATGACAAAATATACATAGTGAGCAGTAACGGTGTCCTGGTCTGCATGGATGCCGGCACAGGCAGGACCATATGGCAGCTCGACCTCTTCAATGATCTTGATGGAAGGAACATACGGTGGGGGCTGACGGAGAACCTGCTTATAGACGGCGACAGGATATACTGTTCCCCGGGTGGCAGAAAGCACAATATTGTTGCCCTCAACCGCCATAATGGTGAGATCATATGGTCTAGCCAGGGCACGGGCGAAGTATCGGCCTACTGCTCGCCGCTGCTGGTCGACCATTACGGGAGGCGCCTGCTTATAACACATATGAAGGACCATATCGTGGCACTTAATGCCGATACCGGCAGGCTGATGTGGTCGCACCGTCACGACAACAGATGGGACGTACACCCCAACACCCCGATATACCACGAAGGCAGTATCTTTGCATTCAGTGGTTACGGCCAGGGAGGGGTTAAGCTTAACATCAATTCAGTGGCCAACGCAGTAAGCGTTGAGTGGACCAATAACCTTGACAACCAGATGGGCGGTGCGGTGCTGGTAGATGGCTTTATCTACGGATCAGGCCAGAACAACAGGTTCTGGGAAAAAGTGGACTGGGAAACGGGCGAGACAATCTACCGGTCGCGCGACATAGCCAAGGGAACCGTAATATGGGCCGACGGACGGCTGTACTGCTACTCCGACAGAGGCGAGCTGGCCCTTGTTGAGCCCGGGCCTGACGGTTTTATTATCAGGGGACAGACCGGTATAACCCTGGGGTCAGGGCAGCACTGGGCCCACCTGGTGATCGACAACGGCGTGCTTTATGTCAGGCGCGGCAATGCCCTGATGGCATTCGATATCGGGAGATGATCCGCCCACAAGAGTATATTGTCTGACTTTTGTAATAAATTAATTAACCCGGGTTGTTTTCCGGCAATCAGGTCATCTTGCTTTGCACAAATAAGTCGTAAACCATACATTATCAATACGTTAAATTTTGTTAACGCGTGGCAGAATATATATTATATCAGTATATTAATCCGCTGAAGTAGAAAAATAGCTAATTTAACCCATATATATGAAACTTCATTTCGCATTTATCTGCCTGCTTATCCTGGGCGCATTAACAATCACCGAACCCCTGGCCGCACAGTCTCAAAATGGCTGGCGGGGCCCATACCGGAATGGGTTATATCCGGAAAGCGAACTGCTGAAATCCTGGCCGACTGAAGGGCCGGATATGCTATGGGAAACATCAGATGCAGGAAGGGGATACTCCAGCCCCGTGATCGCAGGCGACCGCCTGTATATTACAGGGATGAACCAGGGAGGCGACAGGGAGATTTTCTCGGCATACACGCTCAACGGAGAAAAGATCTATGAACTTGAATACGGCTCACCCTGGGATGCAACTTATCCCGAAACACGCACAACCCCAACTATTATGGATGACAGAGCCTGGGTGATCAGCGGAGAGGGAGAGATAGTTTGCATTGAGATCGCTAACGGAGATATATTATGGCATGTAGAAGGGGGAGAATTGTTCGAAAGGGAGACAGGCAGGTGGGGAACGGCTGAATCACCGCTGGTATTTGATAATAAAGTGATCTACACTCCGGGCGGTGACAAGACCACGATGGTTGCACTGGATGCAGAAACCGGCGAAACGGTATGGATGAGTCCGCCACTGGGAGATCACTACGGCTATGTGTCCCCGCTTCTGATAAACCATAACGGAAAAAGGCAGATCATTGCCATGACAGGAGATAATGTGATAGGAGTTGATCCGGAAACCGGTGATATTGAATGGACCTTCGACGACTGGGGGAGGAGAATAGGAGAAAGTATTGTTACCAATACGCCCCTGTTCAGCAACGGGCGTCTCTTTTTCTCCAACGGTTATAGACAGGGCTCCTTCATGCTTGAACTGAACAATGATGCAACTGATGTTTCCCTCGTATGGCGTAATGACGACCACGGCACTCATCACGGGGGATTTGTACTTCTTGACGGGGTTATTTACGGCTCCAACTGGATAAGCAACAACCGGGGAAACTGGGTGGCAGTGGACTGGGATACTGGTGAAACTCTTTACAACGAGTCATGGAACACAAAAGGATCAATAATTACCGACGGAACCATGTTATATAGTTACGAAGAACGCAGGGGGAATGTGGGACTGGTAAAACCAAACCGCCGGAGTTTCGATGTTGTAAGCGAGTTCCGGGTAACCGGAGGAGAAGGCCCGCACTGGGCACACCCGGTAATAAATGACGGAATTCTTTATATTAGACACGGACCGATGCTGAGAGCATACAGCATAAGGAATTGAAACCTGTTACGGTCTTTGTCCGTCAAAATAACAGTGGCCGGACGTACGTTTGGGTAACAGAAATGATTTATGCGGGAATTAGCATATAAATATTTAAACTATCTTCCGGTAATTGTTTTTTTCGGGGGACTTCTGGCGGTTGCCTGGTGGATCATCTATAACCCCTGGGCAACTCTCGCTCCGTCGCTTCCCGGTGCTGACGGGTACACAGGAAGTGAAGGCGGAGTCGAAGAGATGATCGTTATAGGAGCCCACTTTGAGGAGATGAGACCCCCCGTACCCGTTGGTGGAGAGAGCTGGCCGAGGTTCAGGGGTGAGGACTTTGACAACATATACCGCAACCCTGTGCCCCTTATCGACAATTTTTCGCAGGGTGGCACAGATATACTGTGGTCAGTCGATCTGGGCGAGGGTCATGCCGGTCCGGCAATATATGAGGGACTTGTCTACCTGCTCGATTATGATGAGGATCAGAGGGCCGATATGCTGAGGGTTTTTTCGCTCGAAACCGGTGAGGAATTGTGGAGAAGATGGTACAATGTGCATATCCGCAGGAACCACGGCATGTCGCGAACGGTCCCTGCCGTATCTGAGGAATATATCCTCACAATCGGTCCGCGCGGACACGTAATGTGTGTGGACAGGCTTTCGGGCGACCTTCTCTGGGGTATAGACCTCGAAATGGAATGGAACGCCGAAATACCGTTATGGTATACGGGACAGTGTCCGCTCCTCGACGATGGTGTGGCAGTAATTGCCCCGGGGGGAGACGCGCTTATGATAGGAGTAGACGCGGCTACCGGAGAGATTCTCTGGGAAACACCCAATCCGCACGGTTGGGAGATGTCACATTCATCCATCATCCCGTTCATTTATGAGGGGATAAAAATGTATGTTTACAGTGCCGTAGGCGGCGCCATAGGGGTTGCCGCCGAGGGACCCCGGGCTGGTGAGGTGCTCTGGGAAGTGCCGGAATGGAACCACCGGGTGCTGGCCGCCTCACCTGTATGCCTTCCCGACGGCAGGATTTTCCTTACAGCAGGATACGGAGCGGGCAGTATGATGCTGCAGCTTCACAACCGAAACGGCACCCTTGAGCCTGAAATAATTGAAACATACAGGCCGGGAGAGGGCCTGTCGAGTGAACAACAGACACCGGTATTCGCTGACGGACATCTCTTCGGAGTGCTGCCAAAGGATGCCAGGGCAATGAGAAATCAGTTCGTTTGCGTCGATCCGGACGATATAAGCTCCTTCGTGTGGACCAGCGGTTCGACAGCAAGATTTGGACTGGGACCCTTCATTCTTGCAGATGACAAATTCTACCTGCTGGATGATGATGGCACACTCTACATAATTGAGAAGAGTTTGCAGGGATTCAGGCAGCTTGACAGCATGAGGCTGATAGAAGACGGACACGATGCCTGGGCTCCGCTGGCAATAGCCGACGGCTATATGTTATTGAGAGACGACCATACAATGATATGCATTGACCTCAAAAGATAAAGATCATGCGAAAATGGGCAGTCATTTCCATAGTTGTAATTTCGGCAGCCGCCATCATAGCGGTGATAATTGTCGAGCACAGATCCACCCTCCCGGGCAGGAGGCCGGCAAACCCTTTTGCCTACGATGTTGAGGAGTTCAGGTCGGTCGACCAGGAGCTGATCCGCTGGAGGGAAGCGCGGCAAGTGGAACTTGACAGTGAAGATCCCCGCGCAATGACATATGCCTCGGGCAAAATTTACCTGGCCTCACAAAATGAGCTGCAGGTGATTGGAAGTGACTGGAGCCGGATATTAAGGAGAACTCTCCCGGCCATACCAACATGCCTGGCGGTGGCTGAAGAGGGATGGATCGTAGTGGGAATGGGCAATCGGCTTGCCGTTCTTAACAGTGATGGAGAAACCGTTGCAAAGTCGGAACCTCTCCCGGCAGAAAGCAATATCACATCACTGGCAATCCTGGGCGATGATATATATGCTGCCGATGCCTCCGGGCGGCGAGTGCTCATCTTTAACCGCAAACTTGAACAGACTGGTGAGTTCAGGGGTGATTCTGGGGTATCAGATGTGCATGGCTTCATTGTGCCAGGTGCACATTTCACTCTCGCGGTAAATTCAGAAGACGAATTGTGGATAACCAATCCCGGAATTCATTCCCTTCAGAACTACACCGCGTCAGGAAGGCTGAGATCATACATCCAGAGGAGCTCATTCGGTATCGACGGTTTCAGCGGATGCTGCAATCCGGTTCATTTCACATTTCTGCCCGACGGCAGGTTCGTTACCAGTGAAAAAGGAATCATCAGGATCAAGGTGATAATAGGTACGGGGGAAGTTGAATCGGTGGTAGCGCCTTCAGAACTGTTCAGGGAGGGGACAAGGGCGCCCGCGGTGGCAGTCGATGATAACGGCAACGTGCTTGCCCTGGATTTTGACAGGAACATGATAAGAATATTCGAACCAATATGAGCAAAATGCAACGAAGAGAATTTCTGACAACTGCAGGCAGGTATGCACTTTATGCTGCGTTTGGGGTGATTGCTGCAGCAAGCCTGAAAAAGGCCCGGCCGGCATCGGAAAAAGCTTGTCCGCCACACATATCCTGCAGAGACTGCAACCGGCTTCGGGGGTGTAACCTGGAAGAAGCAGAAGAAGCCAGGTCAGCCGAAATGGACCTCAACTCATAAATTTCATAAACCATGGAGAGAAAGAAGACGAAAAGCCGGAGGGAATTCATTAGCAGCAGTGCACGGTTCGGCATGGTACTCGCGCTCGGGGGGATCGGGGGACTGGCTTTCAGGAAGTCCACCGCCGACCAGTGGGTCTGGCAGATTGATCCCTTCAAGTGTTCCTGGTGCGGGAGGTGCGCAACCCACTGCGTGCTGAACCCCTCGGCGGTCAAGTGTGTGCATGCATATGAACTGTGCGGTTACTGCGACCTTTGCGGCGGATACCTGATCCCGGGCCATTCCGACCGCAGCACGGCAGCCGAAAACCAGCTTTGTCCGACCGCTGCAATAGAAAGGAAATTCATCGAAGAACCCTATTATGAGTATAAGATAAACGAGAGTCTCTGTATCGGATGCGCCAAATGTGCAGAGGGCTGCTCCGCATTCGGCAACGGGTCGCTGCACCTCCAGATCATGCACCATCTATGCGTTAACTGCAATGAGTGCGCCATAGCAAGGGTGTGCCCCTCCGATGCCATAAAAAGGGTTAAGGGTTCGGACCCCTACCTGATGAAAGGCGATTTCACCGCCGGGGACGGAGAAACCTGACAATATTTCTCAATCAGGCCTGAAAACTTGAAAATGTTTGAAAATCTCACGAAAAAACCAGTTCATCAGTCCGGAAAACAGAAAAATCTAAATAATAATCAGTATAAATTGAAGATCTCAACCACCATATTGCCTCTCCTGCTGCTTGTGATGACAACATTACCGTTAGAAACATTTTCACAGCAACGTTTTCCGGCGCCTGAATTTGAATCGGGTTATGAGTTACCCGAAGCAACAACGCCCGAACCCCGGGCACTCACCCTCGAATATGGCGACGTGATCGTGCTTCTGGGTTTTCTGATTATAACCTCATGGCTGGTAATCAAAAAGCGCTCCAGGCAATGGATCCTGTGGCTCTCTGTCGGAGCGCTTCTCTATTTCGGCTTCTGGAGAGAAGGGTGTATCTGCTCGGTCGGCTCGGTACAGAACATGGTTCTGTCTCTGTCCGATCCGGCATACATGGTTTCCTATACCGTGATTGCCTTCTTCATGCTGCCGCTGATCTTCAGCCTTTCATTCGGGAGGGTGTTCTGTGCTTCAGCCTGCCCCCTTGGAGTTATACAGGACCTGGTGATAGTCAGGCCGGTGAAGGTGCCGGTATGGATTCAGAAATCACTTGGCTTATTCCCGTTTGTCTACCTTGCACTTGCAGTGCTTTACGCTGCCACCGGCACCGATTTCATCATCTGCCGCTACGACCCCTTCATAGGAATATTCAGGATGGGCGCCGAATTCCACCTTATCGTCCTTGGCATCTCGTTTCTGCTCACCGGTATGTTCGTGGCAAGGCCCTACTGCCGGTTTGTATGTCCCTACGGCGCATTGCTCAAGGTCACATCCATGTTCTCAAAGCGCCACCTTTCGATCACCCCCAACCAGTGCATACAGTGTAAACTTTGCGCCGATTCATGCCCCTTTGGTGCAATTGACAAACCGACCCCCGACAAGCTGGTACAGGACATAAAGGGGCGTACAGGGAAGTTTCTGCTATATGCGGCAATTATACCGCTGCTTATGCTGATCGGGGGATTTGCGCTGTCGTCATCTCACGTTTTCCTGGCAAAGGCCCATCCCGATGTATATCTTGCACACCTCCTTATAGATAACCCTGAGGTTATGGATGACCGTGACAATCTCGACGTACAGACCTTTCTCGGGTCTGACCGCTCCGTTGACGAGCTGGTTGAATCAGCAGGTGAAATACAAGCATCATTTTATACTGGAGCATGGTTTACGGGGGTATTTATCGGACTGGTGGCGGGTCTGTTCCTGATCTCGCAATATATTGTCAGGCGCCGGACAGACTATGAACCAAACAGGGGCGACTGCTACAGCTGCGGACGCTGCATGAAGTATTGCCCGGTGCAGAAATGAGCCGGAGGGAAGCAACCCGTTAATTGCCGGTAGTGCAACAAAAAGTAATGAAAGAACGAACTAAAAAATGAACATCAGCGACAAAATAAAGATTGCAAAACAGACAGCCACGGTGGCAGGGGCATTTTGCCTTGTCATAAGCCTCCTGCTGCTTCTCAACTACCTGCAGATGCGTTCAGCCGACCCGCTTGAAAGCGAGGTAATGGAAACGCTGGTGCAGCGGCTCAGGATGGAGCCCGGCAACGAGCAGCTCAAGCAGGAGATCAGGCAGTTCGACCTGCTGGCAAGAAAGGCATACTTTACAAGCCTGTGGCAGGTGCGCACCGGAGGGTATCTTCTTCTGTTCGCCTCAATAATAATGGTAGTGGCCCTGAGGGTCTACTACTCCCTTATTGCCAGGATAGAAAAACCGGAAGATGAGGAAGAGACCGATGATATCGCGGGCAGGGCGCTTTCACGCAGGTGGATACTTGCCGGCACCGGCATCCTGGTGGCAATAGCGCTGGTGGCGACATTTACCGTCTCCGACCCCGTCGAAAGATACCTGGCCGGTGCACCCATTTCCGAAGAGGTCGAAGATCAGGTTGAACGAATTACAATAACCGATCCCGAACCCAGGCCCGCACCAGTCCCCTTCCCTGACGATACTGCAACCGAAGATGAAGACCGGGTTACAGAACCCGGCGAAGAACCCGGCGAAGCTACGGCTGAACACGCCGCGCCGGAAGTAACCCCGGTAAGCCCCGCCGCTCCGGCCTTCCCCGGCGAGACCGCCATCAGGAACAACCATAATGCTATCAGGGGGCCATGGAGTAACGGGGTGGTCTACCACGATAACCTGCCGGTGGAGTGGGATGGCGAATCGGGCAGCAACATCCTCTGGAAGGTGCCCATCCCGCTCCACGCCTTCAGCTCGCCGGTGATCTGGGGCGACAGGCTGTTTATAACCGGAGCCGATGCAGACGAGAGAAAGGTTTTCTGCTTCGACAGGCACACCGGCGACCTGCTGTGGGAAGCTTCGGCCGATAATATACCCGGGTCACCGGCCACACCGCCAAGAACTACTCCCGATACCGGACTGGGTGCGCCGTCGGCCACCACCGACGGAATTGGCGTATATGCCATTTTCGGCACAGGCGACATAATAGCACTCGACATGGAGGGTAACCGACTGTGGGCGAGAAACCTGGGCGTTCCCGACAACCACTACGGGCACTCCTCATCGCTCATCTCCCGTGGCGAAAAGCTGTTTGTGCAGTATGACGACCTTGACCAGGGCAGGATACTGTGCCTCAACGTGCTTACAGGCGAGACAATATGGGACATTACCAGGGACTCCCATGTATCCTGGGCCTCCCCCATCCTGGCCAATGTTGACGGCAGCTACCAGCTCGTGGTCAAAGGGAACCCCATAGTAGCCGGATACGACATTGAAACAGGCAGGGAGCTGTGGTCGGTAAGCGCCATGGCAGGCGAAGTCGGACCTTCGCCTGCGTATGGTGGGGGACTTGTCTTTGCTGCCAACGAATATGCAACGATGGTGGCAATCGACCCCGCGTCGGGGAATGTTGTGTGGGAGGACAACTACTACCTGCCCGAAGTGGCAAGTCCGGTCTACGCCAACGGATACGTTTTCATAGCAACAACCTATGCAGTGGTTGCCTGCCTGGATGCACAGACCGGTGAAACCCTGTGGGAATACGATACCGATAACATTTTCTACTCATCACCAGTGGTTGCCGGAAACAGGCTCTACGTTACCGATATCAGCGGCAACACCTACATATTTGAAACGGGCGGGGAGCCAAACCTCCTTGCGCAGAACTCCCTCGGCGAAGAGGTGTATACAACTCCCGCCTTTGCCGACGGCAGGATATACATAAGGGGTGAAGATCATCTATACTGCATAGGAAACTGAAATACAAGCAAACAGGATGGATACGCAGTTGAGCAGGATACATAAAGATGTTGATGAGATAACCTCCCTTTCGGGGAAGGACAAGAGCGCCGTAATACCGGTTCTGCAGGCTATCCAAAACAGGTACAACTACCTTCCGCGGGAAGCGCTGAAAAGGGTTTGCGATACAACCAGCATAACACCGGCGGAAATTACGGGCGTTGCAAGCTTTTACACCCAGTTCAGATTTGAGCCTGCAGGCAAACATATTGTCAAAGTCTGCACGGGAACGGCCTGCCACGTAAAAGGAGCCATGCTGGTGCACGATGCCATGGCCAGGGAGATGAAGCTGGCACCGGGACGGTCAACCGACGACAAGAGGCTCTTCACCCTCGAAAAGGTGGCATGCCTGGGCTGCTGCACACTGGCGCCGGTTGTGCAGATTGACGACACAACCTATGGGCATGTTTCTGCCAACCTGTCAGCAGGCGTGCTGAAGGATTTCCTGAGCCGCGACGGTAAGCAAAAGAAAAAGAGGGGTATCATCCTGCCGGGCGGGGAGATACTGGGAGAGATCAGGGTCGGACTCGGTTCCTGCTGCGTTGCAAGCGGCAGCAGCGACATAAAAGATGCCGTTGAAGAATCGGTATCACGCGACCGGATAAACGTGAACATCAAGCAGGTCGGCTGCGTGGGCATGTGCCACCAGGTACCTTTGCTCGAAGTTGTTACAGGCAACGGCGGCACTGAACAGTCCAGGCTGTACGCCAGGGTGTCGCCGGCAGATGTTAAATCGATCGTGAGGTCGCATTTTTCACCTCCCGGATTGCTGACGCGGATAAGGAACGGGATTACCCGTATTGCCGAGACCATACAGACTGACGAGGACTGGGAAGGTATTGAACGCTACTCGTTAGACGTGCGGGAAAATCACGTGGCCTCCTTCCTTGGCAACCAGATACCGATAGCCACCGAGCACAGGGGTGTGCTCGACCCGCTGGATCTTGACGACTATATTGACCGCGGCGGGTTTGGGGGACTCAAACGGGCGCTTGACATGGAGCCTGGTGAAGTGATAAATGAGATTGTTGAGAGCGGACTGCGCGGAATGGGCGGCGCGGGGTTCCCTACAGGTGAAAAATGGAAAGTGGCCGCTTCCCAGCCGGGAGAAGGCAAGATACTCATATGCAACGGCGATGAGGGCGACCCGGGGGCGTTCATGGACAGGATGTTGCTTGAATCATACCCCTTCAGGATAATTGAGGGGATGATAATCGCGGCAAAGGCCGTGGGGACATCCGAAGGCATATTCTATATCAGGGCCGAATATCCCCTGGCCGTCAAACGGGTCAGGCAGGCAATCGGGATGTGCCATGCCAAAGGACTTCTGGGAGATAATATCCTCAACAGCGGCTTCAGTTTCAGCATCAGGATCAAGGAGGGCGCCGGTGCATTTGTGTGCGGAGAAGAGACAGCTCTCATTGAATCGATAGAGGGCAAGAGGGGATTCCCGCGGATCAGGCCGCCGTTCCCAGCCGAGAAGGGATTGTGGGGCAAGCCGACACTGATCAACAACACCGAGACTTTTGCCATGGTGCCATACATACTGGACCAGGGCGGGAAAAAGTTTGCATCAATAGGCACTCCCGAAAGCAGGGGAACCAAAGTATTCGCCCTCGCCGGCAAGATAAGGCGGGGGGGGCTGATAGAGGTGCCGATGGGAATTACCATCAGGGAGATAGTGGAGGATATCGGCGGCGGCATTGCAGGCGACAAGCAATTCAAGGCGGTGCAGATAGGCGGCCCGTCGGGCGGCTGCGTACCACACTACCTGT